>CAZIQV010000037.1:0-6769 GCA_964541275.1 uncultured Chitinophagaceae bacterium
GGTCGAGCAGCCGGATTTCCAGCACGTCGAACTGCAGCAGATCCTTCGCGTAATGAATGATGTTGCTTTTGAGCAGTTCAATCCGTTCATCGACCGTCATGTCGGCAAGTTCGGACGGTGACAGGTCGGCGAGCGTCTGCCCCGCCTGGTGGATGGCCGCCCGCTTCTGCTGCTCGTGGATCGTGCGGGTGACATCCCGGACGACAACCACCGCCGCCCGGCCCGCCGACGGCTCATCAGTTGCGGGGGGAATCGCGGCCGGTGGCAGCGCAAAGACAGGCGAGGCCCGCACGTGCAGAAACCGGTCATCGTCCATCCGCAGCGTGACGCCGCCCGCTTCGGCTGAAGCCTCGGCGTGGAGCCAGTCGGCCGGCAGCAGCTGTCCGCCGGCGTGGTCGGCCCAGGCCGGCGATCCGAGGGCCGCGAGAAAGCTCGTCGTCGGGCCACTGCGGCCGGCGAACCAGCCGGAAAGCACATCATTTGCCCAGAGGATACCGCCGGCCTCGTCAAGCAGGGCGACCCCGTCGGGAAAGTGGTCAAGCACCGTCGGCCCGGAAAGCAGGGCAACGACAGCCTCGGGCCGGCAGGCAAGTGGACCGGCGAGCACGATTGCCGTGACCGGGTTGCCGGCGAGCAGCGCGATCATTTCCGCCGGTGTGTCGGCCCTGACGGTGTCGCAGACGAGAGGGTCAAACAGCCCCTCCATGCCCGTCGGCGGTGCTGCTGCCGCGGAGCCGCTGGGCATTCCTGCCACGATGATTTTGGGCTTTGCCACCCTCAGTGCCCTCCGCTTGCATCGAGCCGGCCGGGAACCTCTCACTATAGTTAGGAAACAGCCTTTTCGCCAAACGCCGACTGCCCGTTGTCCGGGGAACCGCAGAACCTATACTCACTATGGAGTTGTGGCGACTGGCAGCCCGCGTGTGACCGCCCTGCCGCTTCATTTCGGTGTTCCGAAGGAGCCGTGCGGCGTCTCGGTGCAGGCTCTTAGCAGCCGCAAAAGTCGATCCGCCGGCAGACCTGCGGTGCGGGAGTGCTCCGCATTGATCCCGCACGGTCGGCGATCGCCAATCATTACGTGTTGAGGAGTGTCGTGGCTGCTACCACCCCGTCAGACGAGTCGTTTTTGAGCCGGAATCAGTTTCTGCTCTACCGCCTGTTTTCATTGGCGGGGCTCATGCCTGTCGGCGCATTTCTGATCGTTCATCTGCTGACCAATGCGTCGGTGCTGGCGGGTGCCGCCTCGTTTCAGGATCGGGTTGATCTGATCCATTCGCTCGGCCCGTTGCTGCCGATCGTCGAGTGGGCCTTCATCTTTATTCCGATGATTTTCCATGCGGTGATCGGCTTTGTCATCATCGCCAACGGCATGCCAAACGTCGGCTCCTATGCGTATGCGGGGAACATCCGTTACACGTTGCAGCGGGCCACCGGGATGATTGCCTTTGTCTTCATCCTCTGGCATGTGACGCAGCTGCACTGGCTGGGAACGCCGTTTGGGGGCGGTCAATTCGACCCGCACTACGCGTCGAGTTCGGCCGCCGTCGCGCTGAAGCCGCTGCTTGTCGCCCTGCTCTACGCGGTCGGAATTCTCTCGACGGTGTTCCACTTTGCCAACGGACTGTGGAGTCTCGGCATCACCTGGGGCCTCTGGACGAGCCCGGCGGCGATGCAGCGGGCGAATTGGCTCAGTGCGGTGGTTGGCGTCGGACTGGCGGCAGCCGGTCTGGGGGCCCTCGGCGGCATGCGGGCAATCGACGTCGAAGAGGCCCGCGGCATTGAGAGCCGCAGGAATCAACGAGCTGAACAGCTTTTGCAGGGCGGAGAGACGGCTGCAGCTGGGAGCACGGCGGTCGCTCCGGTTTCGGCAGCTCCGGCAGCCGCGGCCGCGAGCCCGATGGTCGATTGACCTCGACAGGTGGAGTTAGGAAGACAGCGATCCGGGACCTGTGACGCGAACCCAAAAGGGGGACGGAACGATGACGCAACCACGAGTGTTGGTGATTGGTGGCGGGCTCGCTGGCCTCTCGGCCACGATGCGACTGGCGGAACTCGGCTGCGAGGTCGACCTCGTCAGCCTGGTGCCAGTCAAGCGATCGCACAGCGTCTGTGCCCAGGGGGGGATCAACAGCGTCAACGCCTCGACCCGGCAGCAGGGTGACAACGAGTGGAAGCACTTTGACGACACCGTCTACGGCGGTGATTTTCTCCAGCATCAACCGCCGGTGAAGGAGATGGCCGACTGGGCGCCGCGAATCATCGATCTGATGGATCGGCTCGGCGTGCCCTTCAATCGCACTCCGGAAGGATTTCGGGACCAGCGGCGATTCGGTGGAACCCTTTACAAACGGACGGCGTTCGCCGGGGCCACGACCGGCCAGCAATTGCTGTATTCGCTCGACGAGCAGGTCCGCCGCTGGGAAGTCGAGGGCCGGGTGAAAAAGTGGGAGTTCTGGGACTTCCTCGAGCCGGTGGTCGCTGACGACGGCCGTTGCATTGGCGCGGTCTGCCAAGACATGGTGACGATGAAGTTCCGGGCCTTTCCCGCCGATGCGGTGATCCTGGCGTCGGGCGGCTGCGGCCTGCTCTACGGCCGCTCGACAATGTCGATGATTTGCACTGGCAGCGCCGTCAGTCGGGCTTACCAGGCGGGTGTGAAGTATGCCAACGCCGAGTTCATCCAGGTGCACCCGACGGCCGTCCCCGGGGCCGACAAGTTGCGGTTGATGAGCGAAAGCGCCCGCGGCGAGGGGGGGCGTGTCTGGGTTCCGCGGACGCCGCAAGACCCGCGGGACCCGCAGGACATCCCGGCGGCCGAGCGGTACTACTTTCTTGAGGAGCGGTATCCGGAATATGGCAATCTCGTGCCCCGCGATATCGCCACCCGGGAAATTTTCGATATCTGTACGACCGACGGATTGTCGGTCGAGCAGGACAAACTTTGCGTCTATCTCGACTTGACCCACATCCCCCGCGAAACGCTCGACCGCAAACTCGGCGGCATTCTCGAGATCTACGAAAAGTTCCAGGGCGTCGACCCTCGCGAGACGCCGATGAAGATTTTCCCGGCGGTTCACTATTCGATGGGCGGGCTCTGGGTCGACTATGAGCGGAGCGGCAGCGGCGGACTGGTCGAGGGGTCACCCCGCAATCAGCAGACCAACATCCCCGGGCTCTATGCGATCGGCGAATGCGACTACCAGTACCATGGTGCCAATCGCCTTGGCGCAAACTCGCTGCTGTCGTGCATCTTCAGCGGACTGTTTTGTGCTTCTGGCGTGATCGCGGGATCGCGGAAGCCGGGGGCAGAGGCCGGCCGGCTGCTGACAGCGGCCGTCAAACGGCAGGAGGAACGGCACCAGGCGATCCTCTCGCGTCCGGCCGGCGACTCCAACCCCTATGACATCCACGGCAAACTCGGTGACGTGATGACCCGCACCGCGACCGTCGTGCGCCGCAATGATCAACTCGCTGAAGCCTACGACGAGGTCTGCCGCCTCGAAGGGCTCTGGCAGCACTGCAGCCTTTCTGACACCGGCAACTGGACGAACCAGAATGTCGTCTTCACGAAATCGCTCGGCGACATGTTCCCGATTGCCAAGCTCATCCTGAAGGGAGCACTGCTGCGTGACGAGTGCCGCGGCGCCCACTACAAGCCCGAGTTTGCGATGCCCGGGATTGAGGCGACCGATCCGGCCGAGCAACGCGCCGAGGCCGAACGCTGGTGCGACCGGTTCGAGGAGAACACCCGGAAATGGCTGAGGTCAACGATCGGCACGCACACCGCAGACGGCCATCCGGAAATCAGCTATGAGGAGGTCGACACCTCGCTGATCCCACCGCGTCCGCGGCTCTACGGTTTGGTTGGCGGCGAGATCATCGAGCAGGTTTGGAAGGAGCGGCAAACGGCGGCATCCGAACCGGTGGCCATCGCTGCAGGCGGGTAACCGGCTGCGGCGGCAGAAGGTGGCGAGAACACGCGGCGGGACTGCAAGCGTCGCGACGACGTTTCGATGGGGCGATCACCCCGACTGGTTTGGGCTCTTCCCGAAAACTCGAATGAGACGAAAGTTCTCAGGAAGTCCAATTCGCAGATGAGATCCGAGGCGGCAGGAGGAACAGAGCGATGATCCGGGCAGTTGAAAACAGCGAACTGGTGACCGACAAACCGACGGCCGCGGCGGCCCCCCGGGAAATCCAGGTTCGGGTATTGCGGCAGGATGGTCCGGGTGAGGAGAGCTACTGGGAGCGGTTCACGATTCCCTACCAGCCAAACATGAATGTGATCAGCGTTCTGCAGCGGATCGCGGCGATGGCAAAGTCGCACGACGGGCGGCGGGTCGCCCCGGTCGCCTGGGACTGCAGCTGTCTGGAGGAAGTTTGCGGCTCCTGCACGATGCTCATCAACGGCCGGGTTCGGATGGCCTGTTCGTCGCTGGTCGATAACCTGCACGCCGAGTCGCCGGGGGAAATTGAACTGCGGCCGATGACGAAGTTTCCGGTGGTTCGCGACCTTTGCGTCGATCGTGGCCGACTGTTTCGCTCGCTCGAGCGGGTGAAGGCCTGGGTGCAGGTTGACGACTCGTACGACCGCGGCCCGGGGCCGCGGATCTCGCCCGAGGAGCAGGAGGATGCCTACCCGCTGGCCACCTGCATCAGCTGCGGCTGCTGCATGGAAGCCTGTCCGCAGTTCAACAAGATCGAGCTGTCACAGCGGGAGGGCGAAACCGACGACGAGTTCGAGAGCCGCAAGCAGGCCGCCTACGACAAGCAGTTCCTCGGGCCGCACGCGATCAGCCAGGCGATGCTCTTCAATGGACATCCGACCGGCAAAATGAACGCCGACGAGCGGATGGAGGCGTTGACCGGGCAGGGCGGCATCCAGATGTGTGGAAACGCCCAGAATTGCGTGGCGGTCTGTCCGAAACGGATTCCGCTGACGCGATCGATCGCCCGGGCGGGCCGGGCGGCGACGGTCTGGGCGATCAAGAAGTTTTTCGACCGCTAGCCGACCCTGGGCCCGCGGAGAGGATCTGCCGCCTCAGGACGCGGCGACACTGCGGGTCTGAAAGCCCGTGGCGGTTTTGGCTGCTCGCAAAGTTGACCCTGCCGCCGCCTGCCGTCAGACGGCGGTGTTTGCCGGTGAAGCGGTTGCGTGGTATTGTTCTCAAAAAGGAACAAATATTGCGGGCTCCGTCGCTCCCACGGCGACCGGCAGCCGGGCCGTCGGGCGGAGCCTACGGCTACCGGCGGCGGCCGATTCCCGAGATCTGGCCCCGGGTTTGCGGGGATCACGATTGTCTTTGAGAGCGCGAGAGCCGCCAGTCAACGATGGAAGGTATTGAGTGACCTCTGAAGAACAGCCGCGGCGTCGCCGCCGGCGGCGGCCCGCCAAGGCTGGCGGTCGACCATCCCCCGGCACGGACGATCGCGGGGGCAACCTTGAAGAATCTCCCGACCGCCGCCAGTCTCCCCCACCGCCTCCGCCTCCCCCCGGAGACGGCACCGGCTTCGATGGGCTCGGCCTCTCCCCGACCAGCCTTGCAGCGGTTCATCAGGCTGGCTACAGCCAGCCAACACCAGTACAGGCCGGCCTGATCCCGCGGGCCATTGCCGGCGTCGATGTGCTGGGACAGGCTCGGACCGGCACGGGAAAGACGGCATCGTTTGTCTTGCCGATCCTCGAATTGCTCTCGGCCGGCCCCGGCCGCGACCAGGGAGTGCGGGCATTGGTGCTGGTGCCGACCCGGGAACTGGCGGTGCAGGTGCGGGACGAGTTCGAGAAGCTGGCGGCCGGGTCGTCGCTGCGGTGCGTCGCCGTCTATGGCGGGAAACCGATCAAAGGTCAGATCGACAAACTCGCCAAGCACCCGGCGGTCATCGTCGGCACGCCCGGCCGGGTGCTCGACCACATGAGCCGTGGCACGCTCAATCTCGGCACGCTCGAAATCGTCACGCTCGACGAGGCTGATCGCATGCTCGACATCGGCTTCCGGCCCGATATTGAAAAGATCCTCCGCCGCTGCCCCCAGAGCCGCCAAACGCTGCTCCTGTCGGCGACGGTGCCCCCGCCGGTGGCCAAGCTTGCGACCCGGTACATGCGGGACCCCGAGATTCTCGATTTTTCAACCAATGAGATTTCGGTGGAAACGATCGAGCAGTCGTATTTCACCGTTGAGCCGACCCGCAAATTTGCCCTGCTCGAGGCTCTGCTTGAACACGAGGACCCCCGGCAAGCGATCGTGTTTTGTCGGACGAAACGCGGCACCGACAAGATCCACGAGCGGCTCCTGCGGCGGCGAAGGTGGAAGCCCGGCAGCGTGGCCTGTATTCACGGCGATCTCGCCCAGAGCGTCCGCGACCGAGTGATGCGGGAATTCCGCGAGGGCAGCATTCGCGTGCTGGTGGCGACCGATGTCGTCGGCCGTGGCATCGACGTCTCGGGTGTTTCCCACATCATCAACTACGACATCCCCGAGTTTTGTGACGACTATGTTCATCGCGTCGGCCGCACCGGCCGAATGGGCCGCGAAGGTGTCGCCTTTACATTCGTCTCGCCGGAAGAGGGCCCGCAGCTGACCCGAATCGAAATGCGCATCGACAAGCTGCTCGAGCGGGCCGAGATTCCCGGCTTCGTCGCGATTGACGCCAAGCCGATTGCCCCGCCGGCGGCGTCCGACCCGGCCGCCGGCCCCGAGGATGCACCGGCTCCGGCGGCCAAACCGGCGACGCCGCTGCTGGGTCGCAAGCGGGGGCCGAAACGGTTCCG
>CAZIQV010000037.1:6869-11143 GCA_964541275.1 uncultured Chitinophagaceae bacterium
GAGGTGGCAGGCTGTCAGCGGTGCCCGGAACTGGCCGCCGGCCGCACCCAGACCGTTTTTGGGGTCGGTCCGCTGAACCCGCGGCTCTGTTTCTTTGGCGAGGCTCCAGGCGCTGATGAAGACGCCTCGGGCGTGCCGTTTGTTGGTCGCGCGGGCGAACTGCTCACCCGGATCATCGAGGCCTGCGCGCTGTCGCGGGAGGACGTCTTCATCCTCAATGTGCTGAAGTGCCGGCCGCCGGGCAATCGCCGGCCCGAGCCGGCTGAGGTGGCCAACTGCCGGCCGTTTTTCGAACGCCAGTTCGAACTCCTGCAGCCCGAATTCATCTGCTGCCTCGGTTCGACCGCGGCGCAGGCCCTGCTCGAGACCACCGCCTCGATCGGTTCGCTTCGCAGGCAGTGGTTCGACTACCGCGGCAGCCGGGTGATCTGCACCTATCACCCGTCGTACCTGCTGCGAAACCCGGCCGCCAAGCGGGATGTCTGGGAGGACATGAAGCGACTGCTGGCCGCCATGGGCCTCGACGTGCCCCGCTAGCGGTCGGTGGACCAGCAGGGAGCGATTTCCTCGGTCGGCTACCCCAACAGGGCCCGGCGGCCCCGGTCGATCGCTTCCTCGGCAGCGACGGTGGTGGCCGCCTCGGCGACGATCCGCACAATCGGCTCGGTGTTGCTGGCCCTGACAAGCAGCCAGCCCCCGGGCCAGTCAACCCGAACCCCGTCGAGCTGACTCACCTCGGCCTCGGGAAACGCCGCCGCGACCCGGGCAAAGCCGGCCTCGGAGTCTGCCCGCTGCCAGCCGGCCGGCAGGTTCAGCTTGGCTTTTTCGATCGTCAGCGGGGGGAAGTCAGCGACCAGGTCCGCGACCGGTGTCAGTCGGCTGCCGGCCGTCATTCGCTCGAGCACCAGGGCCATTGCCGCGAACGAATCGCGGACAAGGCCGACCCGGGGGTCGATCACCCCGCCGTTTCCCTCACCGCCGAGGACCGCCCCGCGGGCGAGCATCTCGTCGACGACATTGGCTTCACCGACGGCCGAAAGCGTGCAGGCGACGCCGTGCCGCCGGGCGAGGTGGGCGGTCAGAGAGCTGGTTGAACAGTTGGTGACGACCGGCCCCGGCGTTCGGGCCAGAACGGCATCGACCGCCAGGGCGAGGGTCAACTCTTCGCCGAGGTAGCGGCCCGCCCCGGTCGCGATGGCCAGCCGGTCGGCGTCCGGATCTTGGAAAAAGCCAATGTCGGCTCCGGCGGCGGTGATCCGCGGCAGCCAGTCGGCGAGATTCTCGGCGGTCGGCTCCGGCTCGTGCTCAAACTGCCCGTCGGCCGGCTCGCCGACGATGGTGCAGTGGCAGCCGAGGGCCTCCAGCAGCGGCCTCGCCAGCCGGCTGCCCGCCCCGTGGCCGGCGTCGAGCCAGACCCGCGGTCTGACCCGCCCGATGGCTTCGGCATCGACCACGGCGAGCAGCCGGGCGAGATGGGGGGCGATTCCGTCCACGGGTTTGGCGACGCCGACGGCACCTGTTGCAGCTTCCGGCGGCGTCCGCCGCAGCGCCTCAAACCGCCGGCGAACCGGCTCGCCAGCAGCCGCTGGAAGCACCCGGCCGTCGCGGCTGAAGAGCTTCAGGCCGTTGTAGCGAGCTGGATTGTGGCTCGCTGAAATCTGAATGCCGCCGGCAGCCTGACGGTCGCTTACGACCACGCCGACCGTCGGCGTGGCCGCGACGCCGCAGTCGAGCACGTCGCGGCCTGCGGCGGTCAGGGCCGCGACGATCGCCGCTTGCAACTCCGGCCCTGACGCCCGCCCGTCGCGGCCCACCACGACCGGCCCGGCGGGCAGCGTTTCGGCGAAGGCCAGGGCGTAGGCGGCGGCTACCGCAGGCGAGAGACTTTCGCCGACGACCCCGCGGAGCCCCGAGACGCTGACGATCAATGGCTCGGCGTCCGGCGTTGTCGCCGCCGCGGCCTGGCTGGTTGTCGCCGTCATCGATCAGCCTCCCTGCGTCTGCACGTTTCTCGCGGCAGGAGTATAAAACCGCGTACCAAAACCGCCCACCGCAATCCCTCTCGCCGCAAAGGGTTTTCATGCCACCTGAGACCCCGATAACGCGGCAGCTTGAGCAGCTTGAAGCTGCCCGGGCTGCCGGCACGATCACCGACCACTCCGCCGCCATGATGCGGCGCTGGCTGACCGAACCCCGCTATGCCGAGTTTGCCGCCGAACTTGCAGCGTTGATCGATCGGGCCGTGGCCGATCCGGCCGTCTGGAAGGAACTCGACGACGCCTACTGGACGGTGATCCCGTTCGGTACCGGCGGTCGTCGGGGCCGGATGTATCCCGTCGGCTCCAATGCAATCAACGACCGGACGATCGGCGAGAGCGCCCAGGGGCTGGCCGATTACCTCACGGCCACCCTCCCTGTCGGCAGCCTGCCGAGCTGCGCGATCGCCTACGACACGCGGCACCGTTCGGAACATTTCGCCAGGCTCTGCACCGAGGTGCTGCTCGCCGCCGGCTTCAAGGTCTTTTTCCTGCGGGGCTTCCGCAGCACGCCCGAGCTCTCTTTTGCGGTCCGGCAGACGCAGAGCAGCTGCGGCATCATGGTCACCGCCAGCCACAATCCGCCGAGCGACAACGCGGTGAAGGTTTATTGGGCCGGCGGCGTGCAGGTGCTGCCGCCGCACGACAGAGGCATCATCGAGCGGGTGATGCAGGCGGGTGAGATTCGGCGGGAGCCGTTCGATGCCGGCGTCGCCGCCGGCCGGGTGGTCTTCGTCGAGCAGGAGATCGACCCGGCCTTTGTCGCTGCGGTGCTCAAGCAGGCCTCTGCGGGCCCGCGGGAGCTGTCGATCCTCTACACCCCGCTGCACGGCGTCGGGGCGACCGCCGTGGTGCCGGTGCTCACGGCCGCGGGCTTTGAGCGGCTGCGGCTGTTCGGCCCGCAGGCTGAGCCAAGCGGCGACTTTCCCAACGTGCCGGGGCACGTGGCCAACCCGGAGAACCCGGCGGTGCTCTCCGGCGCCATTGAGGAAGCGCGGCAGCAGGGCGACGATCTGGTTCTGGCAAGCGACCCCGACGCCGACCGACTGGGGGCGGCAGCGGCGGGAAGCAGTCGGCCAGGGGCGGCCTGGCAGACCTTCACCGGCAACCAACTCGGGGCGTTGCTCGCCGACTGGGTGCTGACCAGCCGCACCGCCCGCGGCGTCCTCAGCCCGACCGACACGGTGGTGACGACGCTGGTGACCAGCGGCCTGATTCGACGGATCGGCTCGGCGGCAGGCGTCCGGGTGATCGACGGCCTGCAGGTCGGCTTCAAGTGGATCGGCCGCACGATCGATGAGATCGGGCCCGAGCACTTCGTCTTCGGCTGCGAAGAGTCGCACGGCTACCTCGCCGGCACCCATGTCCGCGACAAGGATGCCAGCGTGGCGGCGTTGTTGCTGGCCGAACTGGCCGCGAGCCTCAAGGCCTCGGGCCGCACGCTGCACGAAAAGCTCGACGAGCTCTTCTGCACGCACGGCTGCCACCTCGAGCGGCAGGTGGCGATCAAGCTGCCCGGGGCGGCGGGGATGGATCGGATGCGGGAGATCATGACCACGCTGCGGGCCCGGCCCCCGGCGGCCCTCGGCGGCCTGGCGGTCGGCCGCACCCGCGACTACGGCCAGCTGCTGGTGACCACGCCCGGTGGCGAACCGACAGCCTTCCAGGGCGAGCAGGGCGACCTGGTGATCTTCGACCTGCTCGACCCCGGCCTCGCTGCGGGCCCGGCCCCGGCCGACGGCTTCCCGCCGCTGGCAAACGCCGTTGCAGCCCGCCCCTCGGGAACCGAGCCCAAAATCAAGTTCTATCTCTTCACCGCTGCGGCTGCCTGCCGACAGGCCGCCCTGCCGGACATCAAGGCCGAGTTGGCAAACCGGCTTGATGCGCTCGAGGCCGACCTGCGGCAGCTGGTCGGCGTCTGACCTGCGGTGGCAACAGCCCTCCCCGGCAACCGTGTTGACCGCGGACCCATGCGACGGCTCTGGCAGGCCGCAGATCCGGGGAAGCCTCGGCTTGCGATGTTTGATGGTGTGCGAAGCGGCCCGGAAGTTTGTGAAACCCGAGCGGTGATTCTGGTGTTTCGCCGCGAGCACTCCTGTCCCTAAAGCTCGCGGCGAGCCGCGGGGAGATGTGTTTCCGGGAAAAAAGCCACGGTTTCCCTCAGCTTGCGGTTCGGGCTTCCCAGCCTAGGCTCTGTCTGAAAACTCAGTACCTGGCTTCGAGCGGCTCATTTGCCCT
>CAZIQV010000038.1:0-10944 GCA_964541275.1 uncultured Chitinophagaceae bacterium
CAGTCGATGCGCCAGTCTCCGGCGGTGACGTCGGGGCCCGCAACGCATCACTGGTGATCATGGCGGGGGGAGATCAGCAGGCCTTTGACCGAGCCCGGCCGCTGCTTGAACTGCTGGGCAAGTCGGTCACCCGGCTGGGACCGGCTGGCAGCGGCCAGCGGTGCAAGCTGGCCAATCAGGTCGCCGTGGCCGTCGGCATGGTGGCCTGGTGTGAGGCGCTGGCGGCAGCCCGGGCCGGCGGCCTCGATGCCGCCGCGGTCCAGCAGGTGATCAGCGGTGGCGCCGCCGGCAGCTGGGGCCTGACCAACCTCGCCCCGCGGGCATTGGCGGGCGACTTCTCTCCCGGCTTTCTGGTGCGACATCTGGTCAAGGACATCCATCTGGCCCACGAGGAGGCTGAGGCCACCGGGCTCGACCTGCCGGGTCTCGCGGTGGCATCCCGGCTGTATGATTCGCTGCAGGTCGCCGGTCATGGCGATGCAGGCACCCAGGCTCTTCTGCGGCACTACGGCTGGTGACCCGAGAGCAGCGGAACGCGGAAAGATTGCGATATGGAACGAGTTCAGCGGTCGGGGATCCGGCCACCAGGTGTTCTTTCCGGGCATGCCCGCCGCCAGTTGTTGGCAGGCAGCATGCTGCTGATATTCCTCGGGGGCTGGTCGGCTGCGGGGGCGGCCGCTCCGCCTTGTTGCGAGGTGCTGCCGCTGCCAGGCGGCCGCACGTCACTGCGGGTTCACGGTGCGGAGGTTGCCTGCTGGAACCATGGCGGCGACGCTCCCCGGCCGTTTCTCTTTCCGGTCAACGGCCCTGCTGGCGTCAGCCTCGTGCGGATGGGCCACCCGGGCGCTCCAAACCACGATCACCATCGGGGCGTCTGGTTCGCCCATCACGATGTTGAGGGCCATGACTTCTGGGCCGACGGGACCGGCTGTCGGATCGAGCAGCGGCAGTGGCTCGCCTATCAGGATGGCCCGGAGGCGGTCGCCGCCGTCCTGCTCGACTGGATCACCGCCGACGGGACGCGGCTGCTCGAGCAGCAGGTTGTCCTCGCCGTCTCGGGCGACGAGTCGGGCAACCGGATCGAACTGCAGACCGAGCTGCGGCCGGCTGCGGGCCGCCCGGAGACAACCCTCGGCAAGACAAACTTTGGGCTCGTCGCCGTGCGGGTGGCGAAGTCGCTGTCTGCCCACTTTGGCGACGGCCAGCTCACTGACAGCGCGGGTCGCAGCGGTGAACCGGCAATCTTTGGCAGGCGCGCCCGCTGGATGGACTATCGCGGAACAGTCGTCGCGGGAGCGAAATCCCAGCGGCATGAGGTCGAGGAGGGAATCACCCTGTTTGATCATCCGGGCAATCCTGATCACCCGACTCACTGGCATGTGCGTAACGACGGCTGGATGGGGGCATCGCTTTGTATGGAGCAGGCCCGCGTCATCCGTGCCGAGGCACCGCTGACGCTCCGGTATCTGCTTGTGTGTGATCGCGGCCGGTATGACCGCCAGCGGGCCGAGACGGTCTTCAGCCAGTTTGCCGGCTCGCCGGCTTTTGTGGTGTCGAAGTCCAGCCAGCCGCATGTCCGCTGGAGTGTCGTGCGACAGCCCGCGACGAACTAGCCAGCGCACGACTTTTCTTGAGGAGCGAAACGATGGATCGTCGGACATTCATGGAAGCCTCAGCTGCGGCAGGGGTGGGGCTTGCAGCACTTCGAGACCTGCGGCCCGCGGTTGCCGAGTCGCCGAATGAGCAGCTCCAGCTGATCGTCGTCGGCATGGGTGGTCGGGGGCGGTCGCTGGCGACTGACTTTGATGCGCTGCCCGGGGTGCGGGTCAGCCACGTCTTTGACGTTGACGAGTCGCGGCGGAACCTCGCCGTCGAGACCATCAAGGCCAAGAACGGCCATGCAGTCGAAGGCGGCGTCGACTTTCGCGAACAGCTTGGCGATGATTCGGTCGACGCGGTGGTGATCGCCACCGGCAACTATTGGCATGCGCCGGCTGCGATTCTGGCGATGAAGGCGGGGAAGCACGTCTATGTCGAAAAGCCCTGCAGCCACAATCCCCGCGAGGGCGAACTGCTGGTGGCAGCGGCGAAGAAATACGACCGCGTTGCCCAGCACGGCACCCAGCGGCGGAGCGTGCCTGGCATCATTGAGGGAATCGCCAAGCTCCGCGAGGGCGTGATCGGCCGGGTCTACAACGCCCACTGCTACTACCGCAACGTGCGGGGATCGATCGGGACCGGCAAGCAGGGCGACCCGCCAGCCGGACTCGACTTTGATCTCTGGCAGGGGCCGGCCCCCCGGCGGCCCTACACCGACAATCTGCTGCACTACAACTGGCACTGGCGGTGGCACTGGGGCAATGGCGAGTTGGGTAACAACGGCGTGCATCTGATCGACGTCGCCCGGATGGGACTCGGGGTCGAAACGCCGCTGCAGGTCAGTTCGCTGGGCGGTCGTTACCGTTATGACGATGATCAAGAGACGCCCGACACCCAGATCGCGGTCTTTACCTTTCCCGGTGGGAGCCAGATCACCTGGGAGGCAGTTAGTTGCAACCGGTTCCATCCGGCGCCGACCCGCGACGAGGTGATCTTTTACGGCGAAGAGGGGGCCGCCAGTTTCAGCGGCACCGGCTGCCGCATCGTCGATATGAAGGGGAAACCGATCGCCGAGACGAAAAGCCGGGGGGGCTGGCAGGATCACCTCGACAACTTCGTTGCGGCGATCCGGGGTGAGGCAACGCTGGCTGCCCCGATGCCCGTTGCCCATCACTCGGCCCTGTTGTGCCATCTGGGCAACACGTCCTACCGGCTTGGCCGGACGCTCGCCTGCGAGCCCAAGACTGGCCGAATCGTCAATGACACCGAGGCGATGGGTTTCTGGACGCGGGATTATGAAGCGGGCTGGGAGCCGGCTGTCTGAGGGCGAAGGATCCCAGCCTGTCGCTCGGCTGCGGTGCTGGAATGCCCCTGCATATCTTGAGCTAAAGTAGGAGTAAAGCCGGAGATTGCCGCCCCGGATTTTTCGGGACGACGGCGGAACTCCGGTCCACTTGTCTGTTGGTGAATCGACCCATGCCCGTTGCGTCCCTCGCCCCCGGCTGGCCCCTGGCGGCCGGAAATCTGTCTGCCTCCAGGACTGTGGGCATGAAAGTACTCGCGCTGGTCTGTTTCAGCGGTGCGCTGACTGCGATCGCGGTGGCCAGCGAAGCCGACCGCGACCGGAACGCCGAGGCATTCTTTGAAAATCGGGTGCGGCCGCTGCTCGCCCGGCACTGCCAAGAGTGCCATGGACCGGAGAAGCAGGAGTCGGGGTTGGCGGTCACGTCCAGAGCGGCCGTTCTCAAAGGGGGCTTTGGCGGTCCCGCCGTGGTGCCGGGTGACACCGACGAGAGCCTGCTGATCGAGGCGGTCCGCTATGACGGGCTGGAGATGCCGCCGACGGGCCGGCTGGCCGCGGATGAGGTGGCGATTTTCGAGCAATGGGTGCGGGACGGCGCCGTCTGGCCCGAGTCAGCCGCGACTGGGGTGGCCCTCGGCGATCAGGAGGCGATCTTCGCGGCCGCCGCGGACCACTGGGCCTTCCAGCCGGTGACGAAGCCGCCGGTTCCCGCGGTGCAGCAGCGGCATCTTGTGCGCAACGAGGTCGACGCCTTCGTGGTCGCCCGGCAGGAGGCGGCGAGCCTTGCGCCGCTCGGCCGCGCTGATCCGCGTGCGCTCATTCGGCGACTGAGTGTCGACCTGACCGGGCTGCCGCCGACGGCTGCCGAAACTGCGTCGTTCGTCGCAGCTTATCAAGCCGGCCCCCATGCCGATATTGAGCCGCGGGCGATGTCCCGCCAGCAGCGGGTCGCGACGGTACGGCATCGCGACCGCGTCTACGCCGAACTCGTCGAGCGGCTCCTGGCCTCACCCCGCTACGGGGAACGGTGGGCCCGGCACTGGCTCGATGTCGCTCGCTATGCCGACACCCGCGATTTTCTGGCTGCCGGGCAGGATCGCCGCTACCCCTTTGCCTGGACCTATCGCGACTGGGTGATCGCCGCCTTCAACCGCGACCTCCCATACGACGAGTTCGTGCGGCTGCAACTGGCGGCCGATGCCTACCGCGACGACCCGCAGGCCGGTGATCTGGCAGCCCTCGGCCTGCTGACGGTCGGCCCCCGGTTTATCAACAAGACCGACGAGCAGATTGCCGACCGCATTGACGTGGTTGGCCGGGGCTTTCTCGGGCTGACGATCTCGTGCGCCCGCTGTCACGACCACAAGTATGACCCGATTCCAACCGCTGACTATTACGGCCTCTACGGTGTCTTCGCCAGCTGTGAGGAGCCCGAGGAATTGCCGGTGATCGCCGGCCGGGAGCCGGCGGCGGAACTTTTGGCAGCCTACGAACGGGCCCGCGAGGAGAGGCTCACCGAGAAGCGTGACTACGGCGAAAAACTCCGCGAGCGGGCCGAGGCCGAGCTGCGGTCCAGAATCGGCGATTACTTCGTCGGCTACCACGAGATGAACATCGCCAAGACCGCGTCGATCAGAAAGCTGCTCAGCAGCCGCAAGCTGATGGAGACGGCAATGACGCCGCTGGCCCGGAACCTCGATGCGGTTCGCCGGGACCAATCGCGGCAGTCCGACCCGGTCTGGGGGCCGTTGATCCGGCTGCTGGCGGTCGAGGAGGCCGAGGTTCCCGAACTGGCGACCGGCCTCGTTGCGGCGGCCGCCGACAGGGCGTCTGACCGGCCCGTCAATTCACTACTCGCCGCAGCATTTGCCGAGGCCAAGCCGCAGACGCACCGGGATGTGCTGGTGGCGTTTGCCGGGGTGCTGGCCGCGGCAGAATCGCGTTGGCAGGAACTCCTCAAGCAGAAGCCGGCGGCCAGGCGACTCGCGGACGCCGACTGGGAGACGGTCCGACAGGCAGTCCACGCCGCCGATTCACCCCTTCGGCTGGAGGCCGAGGCCTGCATGTCGGCCTCAAGGTTGCTGGGGAAGGGCCGCCGCAAGCTGGCTGATCTCGAGAATGCGATCAAGGAGGTCGATGCCACCCACCCAGGCGCGCCGCCACGGTCGTTCGTGCTCGTCGACCGGGCCAAGCCGGTTGAGCCTTTCATCTTCCTCCGCGGCGAGCGGCAGCGGCGGGGGCCGCGGGTCAGCCGGCATTTCCTGAAGGTGCTCGGCGGCGGCGACGATCAGCCGTTTGTCACCGGCAGCGGCCGGAAGGAACTCGCGGAAGCGATCGCCGATCCTCAGAACCCGCTCACGGCCCGGGTGTTCGTCAATCGGGTCTGGGCTCATCACTTCGGCGCGGGGCTCGTCGCCACGCCGAGTGACTTCGGGCTGCGGTCCGAGCCGCCGAGCCACCCGCACCTGCTCGATTGGCTGGCAGCGACCTTCATGGAGCAGGGCTGGTCGGTCAAGGCTCTGCATCGGCTGATCGTCAATTCCCGCACCTACCGGCTGGCTGCACCCGGACCGGCAGATGCCGACGCGGCTGCGGCACTGGCCGAGGCCGACCCCGACAATCGTCTCCTCTGCCGAGCCAACCGCCGCCGGCTCGACTTCGAATCGATGCGGGATGCGCTGCTCCTCGCCGCGGGACGGCTCGATGACGCGGTCGGCGGCCGGCCGGTCGAGCTCTCGGCTGAGCCCTTCTCGACGCGGCGAACGATCTATGGATTCATCGATCGGCTCAACCTTGACCCGATGTACACGACCTTCGATTTTGCCTCACCCGATGTGACGGCGGCCGAGCGGCCCAACACCACGGTGCCGCAGCAGGCCCTGTTCGGAATGAACCATCCGTTCGTGATCGAGCAGGCCCGGGCGATTGCCGCCCGCAGCAGGTCCGAATCGAGCGGTGACGGTGATGAGGCGGTGGCAGCGGCCCTCTATCGCGCGGTCTATGGTCGTTCGCCGACTGCCGCAGAAACCCGAGTCACGGTGGGCTATGTCCGATCGGCCCCGAAGCTCTCTGACGACAGCAGGCGGACCGTCTGGCGGTACGGCTATGGAGTTCCCGACGCGACCCCCGGCAGCCCGGATCGCTTTACGCCGCTGCCATACTTTGATGGCCGGAACTACCAGGGATCAGCCACGTTCCCCGATCCCGAACTCTTTCATCTGCGGCTGACGGCGACCGGCGGGCATCCCGGCCGCGGTAACAGGGCAGCAATCCGCCGCTGGGTCGCTCCGCGGGATGCGCTCGTCAAGGTCCGGGGAGAGTTGGCTCACCTTCGGGATCGGGGTGACGGCGTTGAGGGCCGGATGGTGCATGTTCGCCAGTCGGCGTCGGGCTCCCCGGCGACGACGGAACTCGGCGCCTGGCGGGTGTTCAACGACAAACAGGCGACGCCGGTCGACGGCCTCGCCGTGCGGCAGGGCGATGCAATCGATTTCATCGTCACCGCTGGCGGCAATCCCTCCAGCGATGCCTTCGGCTGGTCGCCGACGGTCATCGCCGAGGATCAGGCCCCGGAGGCCGAGGACCGGGATCGTTCGGGGCCGGCCGCAGCCGGCCGGCGGTGGGCCGCCGCCCGCGATTTTGGGCCGCCTCCAGCCCCGCTGCTGTCGCCCTGGGAGCAGGTTGCCCAGGCGCTGCTGCTGACCAATGAGTTTTGGTTTCTCGACTGACCTGCCGCAGCCGCGGCCCGAGTGGAGCATCCCGATGAAGTTTCCTGCTGAACAGGCGTGTCAGCCCCTTTCCCGGCGGGCGATGCTCGGCCGCTGCGGCATGGGGTTTGGCAGCGTGGCGGTCTCCGGCCTGCTCGCCGACCCCGCGGTTGCCGCCGGGCCCACGGCGGCAACCGGAACGCTGCAGCCGAAGCTGCCGCACTTTCCGCCGCGGGCGGTCCGGGTGATTCACCTGTTCATGAACGGGGGACCGTCGCAGATCGACACGTTCGATCCGAAACCGGCGCTGGCCCGCTTCGCGGGCAGGCAGTTGCGGGCAGATCTCAAAAAGGACCGGCGGCTTGGCGGGGTCGGCATGCCGTCGACGTTTCGGTTTGCCCGCCACGGTGAATCAGGAATGGAGATCAGCGAGTTGTTCCCGGAGGTCGCCCGGCATGCGGATGACCTCTGCGTCATTCGTTCAATGCAGACGCCGGTGCCGAACCACGAGCCGGGCTTCATGATGATGAACTGCGGGGACATCAGCCGGACGCTGCCCTGTGTCGGCGGCTGGACCCTCTACGGCCTCGGGACCGAGAACCAGAGCCTCCCCGGCTTTGTCGTGATGTGCCCCGCCGGCCTGCCGACCGCGCAGGGCAGCAACTGGCGCAACGCCTTTCTGCCCGGCGCCTACCAGGGAACCTACATCGATTCGCAGCACCGTGCGGCCGAGGAGTTGGTCGCCAACATCCGCAACGAGGTGCTGCTGCCAGGCCAGCAACGGCGGCAGCTCGACTACATCCAGCAGATCAATGCGATGCATGCCCGCCGTCGGCCCGCCGATGCCCAGCTGGAGGCCCGGATCGAATCGCTTGAGCTCGCCTTTCGGATGCAGCAGGAGGCGGGGGAGGCCTTTGACATCAGCCGCGAGCCGCAGGCGGTGCGGGAGCGGTACGGCGATCATGTGCAGGGGCGGCAGCTCTTGATCGCCCGCCGGCTTGCCGAACGCGGGGTCCGCTACATCCAGGTCTATCACGGAGCCGGTCAGCCCTGGGACAGCCACGCCAACATCCAGGATGCCCTGCCGAGGCTGGCCCGCGAGAGTGATGCCCCGGTTGCGGCGTTGCTCGATGACCTCAAGGAACGCGGCATGCTCAAGGACACGCTGGTGATCTGGGGTGGCGAAATGGGGCGGACGTCGACGGTGCAGCTTCCGGTCGGACCGAAGCCGGGCCGGGACCATCACCACGACGGGTTCACGGTCTGGATGGCTGGCGGCGGAGTGAAAGGGGGACACGTCCACGGGGTGACCGACGAGGTTGGCCTGAAGGTGGTCGAGAACCCCGTCACGGTGCACGACCTGCATGCGACCATGCTGCACCTGCTCGGGTTCGACCACCGGCGGCTCACCTACCGGCATGCCGGCCGTGACTTCCGGCTGACCGACGTCTATGGCAATGTTGTCAGCGAGATCCTTGCCTGAGAATCGGGTCTCAGCGTGTTCCTCGCTTCTGGTCTGGTGTCTCGTGTGGAGGTTGTTTGATGGCGTTGTTGTTTCGGCTGCTCACGATTCCCGTGCTGGCGGCCGGGGGTGTTTTGCTGGCTCATTCTGTCGCCGCGGCGGCAGCCGCCGACCGCCCGCCCAATGTCGTGCTCTTCCTGGTGGATGACATGGGCTGGCGGGACAGTTCGGCTTATGGGTCGACCTATTACGAGACGCCGCAGATGGAGCGGTTTGCGGCCACGGCGGTGCGGTTCACCGACGCCTACGCCGTTCCGCTCTGTTCTCCGACCAGGGCGTCGATCCTGACGGGGCAGTATTCGGCCCGTCACGGAATCACCAGCGCCACCGGCCACCTGGCACCGCAGCCGGCCGACTTTTCCTTCCTGCCGGAGACGGCACCGCCCAATCGGCCGCTGCTGCTGCCGATCAGTCGCAACTATCTGCCGCCGGAGCAGTACACGCTGGCCGAGGCCCTGCACGATGCCGGGTACCGGACCGGGCATTTTGGCAAATGGCATCTCGGGGTGACGCCGCCGCACTGGCCGGAGCAGCAGGGGTTTGATGTTGCCTGGCACTGTGAACCGAGTGCCGGGCCGCCGGGAGCCTACTTCTCGCCCTACGGGGTGCTGCCGCCGGGAACGACCCGGGCGGAGGCGAAGGGGAAGAAGTATGTTGTCGGCACGATCACCGACGGCCCCGAGGGCGAGTACATCACTGACCGCCTCACCGATGAAGCCCTGGCCTTCATCGAAACCAATCGCGACCGGCCGTTCTTCGCCAACATCTGGCACTACGGCGTTCACGGTCCCTGGGGACACAAGGAATCACTCACCCGCAGATTCGCCGGCAGGTCCGACCCCGCAGGCCGGCAGGGCAATCCGATCATGGCGTCGATGCTCGCCAGTGTCGATGAGAGCCTCGGCCGCGTCCTCGACACACTCGATCGGCTGGGGCTGGCCGACAACACGCTGGTGATTTTTTACTCTGACAACGGCGGCAACGTGCACAGCAACGTCCCGGGCACGGCGAAGACCGACCGGGCGGAACGGGCCGGCAGTCCGATGTTGGCCGACTGGCGGAAGTGGGCTGGCGACCAGCCGCCGACCAACAACGCGCCTCTCCGGGAGGGCAAGGGCCGGATCTACGAGGGTGGGCAGCGGGTGCCGCTGATGGTCCGCTGGCCGGGGCGGACGAAGTCAGGCAGTACCAGCGACACCGTCGTCGGGCCGCTTGATCTCTATCCCACCATCCTCGACTGCGTCGGTGTCGAGCGACCGCGGCAGCAGACGATCGACGGTGAGTCGCTGAGGCCGGTGCTCACCGGTGCCGGTCGCCTCAAGGCCCGGCCCTACTTCACCTGGTTTCCCCACCTCGTTCCCGCGGTTTCGGTCCGCGAGGGTGAGTGGAAGCTGATCCGCCGGTTCCAGCCGCATCCCGACTATCCCGACGTTCACGAACTCTACAACCTGGCTGCCGATATCGGCGAGACGAACAACCTCGCAGCCAGTATGCCGGAGAAGCTGGCTGAGCTTGACAGCCTGATCGATCAGTTCATCGCCGAGACCGTCGCGACCGCGCCGCAGCCGAACCCGGCCTATCGGCCGCCGGGGCCGCTCGATGGCCTGGTCTTGCGTTCGTGCGAGGCTACGGTGAACGCCGAGTCGGTGACCTTCACGGCGACGGGCCGCCAGCCGTTTCTCGGGACCGCAGCGGTGAAACTGCCGGGCCCGCTGGAGTGCACCCTCAGCATTCGCAGCCGAAAAGGAGGGCGGGGCCGGATCGAGTGGAAACTGCTCGGCCAGCCGGATTTCCCGGTGGCGGGGCAGTCGGTCGCCTACCAGATCAAACCGACGAACGAGTGGCAGACCGTCAAAGTCCAACTTCCTGTTGCGGGCATTCCTGCGGTCTTCAGGCTCTATCTGCCCGCCGCGGAAGCGCCGGTTGAGGTTCGAATGATCAGGTTTTCGAGCGGTGCAAACCGCCGGCAATGGAGGTTTGACTGGTCGGCCCCCCGGGTCACATTCCCGGCAAGAGCGGGTGTTTCGTCTGATTTTCGGCCATGCGGGCAGCGCCGGCCGGAGCATCTTGGGCGGATCGCAACCGAAATATCGGTTGTCCGTTCAAGAAATGCTGCCGATTCGGTCGGAGTGTTTCCCGTGCCGGGTAGGGTTCGTTGGTGGTTTACCATTGGAAGCTGATCTGGATGAACGTCTGTCGAGCTCAGTCCCTGCGCGGTTGTTGGGCCCTGCTTCTGGTCGCGTTCGGCCTGGTGCTGGCCGTCTCCGGCCCGTGGCCACGAGTCTTTGCCGCTCCGGCGGCCGGGACGCTCAACCCAATCGACCAGCGGTTCGCCGCGGAGGCAGACGCTGGGGGCAAAGCGGCCAAACCTGGCGGTGAAACGCCTGACTTTCGCCGGCATGTTGTCCCGCTGCTCGGACGGCTGGGCTGCAATGGCCGAGCCTGTCACGGTTCCTTCCAAGGGCAGGGCGGCTTCCGGCTCTCGCTGTTTGGCTATGACTTCAAGGCGGATCACGAGAATCTCGTCGGCGGCGACGAGCCCCGGGTCGATCTGGCCGACGCTCACGCGAGCCTGATGCTCCGCAAACCGCTTGAGGAGGAGCCGCACGAAGGGGGACGGCGGCTGGAGCCAAAGTCCTGGCAGCTGGCGGTGCTGCGACGGTGGATTGAAGGGGGGGCCGTCGGCGTGACTGAGCAGGCGGCTGAATTTGTCCGGCTTGAGGTCACGCCCGGCGAACTGGTCGCCTGCGAGCCGGGGCAGACCTGGCAGCTGCGAGCGGTGGCAGTCTGGGCCGACGGCTCGCGGGAGGATG
>CAZIQV010000039.1:0-10861 GCA_964541275.1 uncultured Chitinophagaceae bacterium
ATTGCGATCTACCCGCACGCCGCCGTGTTCTATCACCAGCGCGGCAGTTGCCTCTTTCATCTGGGTGAATACGAACAAGCGGTCCTCGATCTTGACGAAGCAATCCGGCGGGAGCCCCGCAAGCCCGACCATTACGAAAATCGGGGTCTCTGCTACCGGGCTCTCGGCAGGGTCGAGGATGCCGAGCAGGAGTTCCAGAAGGCCGCTGAGTTGCGAAACCAATGACTGCTGCGGACAAACGCGATGTCGCCTTCCCCGGCCCCATAGAAACCACCGTTGCGGTTCACGCCTGCCGCACTCCGATCCACCAGTTGCACAACCCGGTCCCAAACAGGGGTGTCCGCATGAAACGAATCCTCTTCGCGGTGCTCACCGGGGCTTTCCTCGCGCTGCCGATGCGGCCGGCAGGTGCCCAGACCGCGGCGTTTGTTCGGGATGTGGCCCTGCGGCTGAACGCAAAGCGGGCGGACCGCGGGCTCCGGCGGCTAGTCTACGATACGACGCTCGAAAAGGCCGCCCAGTCCCACGCCGAATGGATGGCGCGGAACCAACGAATGGAGCATTTGGAGGATCCGCCAAGGAGCCTCGAAGAGTCGCAAACCGGCAACCATCATCCGGCCAATCGCGTGGTCAAGGCTGGCTATTTCCGCTGGGATCAACTGTTTTTCATTGAAAACCGGCCCGGCGGCGCCGTCGTCCATCCGCGACCGGCAGCCAAGGGCCTTGTCGGTGAGATCATCGCCAAGGGCGCAAACGCCGGTCACCCGGCCACCCAGCCCCCCAGGATCATTGCTGGCTGGATGCATTCACCGGAGCACCGTCGGTCGATCCTGACGCCCGACTATCGTGCCTTCGGCATCGGCACTGCTTGTATCGGGAACGACACCTACTGGTGCGTCGTGTTTGCCAAGGACGCCTCGGCATTGCCGCCGTAGTCGCCGGTCTGCCGCAGCACCGTCGCGACGTCGTGCCCGCGATACATCTTCATAGCGGGCTCTTCGCAGCGACGCGGAGCCCGGGGGTATGGTCGCCCGCACCGCCGTCTGATTCGGGCATTCCAGCCTGCAGCCGGCCAGGATCGCAGTCGCCCCGCCAAAACTCGGCCTCGTCCTGTCGTCATTGTCCGGTGGCCGCCTGAGGGCGGCACACTGGCCCGCGCCGGGCGGAGGCCAAGGCGGAGCAGGGTGAGTGTCGATTTGAGGCTTCCCGAAATCGAGCTATCTTGAAGCTGGTGGCGGTGCCACTGACTGCCCGGACCGCAGCGGTTGTGCCCCCGGAGAGACGGTGACCGGCAGATCTGCGGCTCGCGGGCCGTGATTGCTGCCCGGCCTCCGGGAATGTCCCCCCTTTCATCCTGCATCCCGGGGCGGCTGGTCTGAGCCCGCCCGGCTGTCGCTGCTCAGGAGGATTTATGTGGCGGTGTCTGGCGCGGGGCTGTATCGGCCTCGGAATCTGGATCGGCGGGCTGCCGATGCCGGGGTCTGGCGTGGTGTTGGCCAACGCGGCCGAGGTCGGCGGCGGGCTGGCGATGCAGCTGCGTCGCGAGGGGCTGCCGCTGGCGCCGGGCATCCGCATCAGGCTGGCCGCTGCCCGCCTGCCTCCCCGCGGGGTGGTTCCCGCTACGGCGATCCAGGAACTTGCCGGCCGTCACCGGTGGGATCGGTTCGCCGCCGAGAGTCGGCTGGCGCCGGTACGGGTGGAGATTGAGCCAATCGAGCTGCAAGGCCGCCGCGTCGGCCATCAGGTCCGCACGGCGTTCACCTTGCGGACACGACTCGACGACGCTCGCGCTGGCACTGATGACGTCGAACCCCTGGAACTCGGGCAGACTGACCCGGCGGGATCGTTCCGCGAACTCTCCGCCGAAGAGCTCGCCCGGGCCGGCGTCGCCGCCGCCGACGGCAGTGAGCGGTTCGCGCAGGTGCAACTGAGTCTGCTCAACCGCATCGAGGTTCGCGGCGTGATCCGGCTGCAGCGGCGGCTCGGCGGTGACAGCCTCGAAGTTGCCTGGGCCTTTGATCACCGCTTCGACAGCCTGCCCGACTACCGTGCCACGGCGGCCCGATTCACCTCAAATGAACTTGGTGAGCGGGTTCGGGGCAGCCCCGAACCCTACGCTGGTGGCGGCGGTATCGTGGTCGCCCGGCAACTGCCTCGCGACGCTGCTGCCGGTCCGCCTGTCGTGGTTGTCGAATCGAGACTTGTGTTCAGCGAACCGGAAGCCTGGTTCGGGGGCAGCAATCTGCTGCGGGCCAAGATTCCCCTGATCACCCAAGAGGGCGTTCGCAGCCTGCGGCGGCGGCTGGAGTTGGCGGCCGCAGAGTGACTGGCTTGAGGCACTGGCCCTGGCGGACGGCGCCAACGCGCGCCTGGCGCCGTGTTCCTGTCGGCTGCAACAGCTCGAACCGTCTCAGCCGCCGGCCGCAGCGGCGAGGCTGGTCTCGGGCTGCCAGCAATAGAGAAATGTCGGCAGCTGGCTGCGGTCGAGCCCGGGAACATTCAGCGGCAGCAGGATCGACTGCAGCGGCAGGTTGGGGGTGATGTCCAGCGGCGTGTGGGCCCGGTCGTTGTCGCGGCGGAACATCACCACCGCCGGTCCGTCCCCAGCTTCGGCGAGTCGGTTGGCCTCGACGATGGCGTCGTCGAGGTAGCCGAGCCGGTCGACGAGCCCCGCTGCCAGTGCCGCGTCGCCGGCGACCACCCGGCCGTCAAACAGGTCGTTGTCGGCGAGCCGCTGGCGGCCACCGCGAATCTGCCGCTGCAGCCGGCTGTGGAATTGCTCAGCAAGGCCCTTGAGCATCGCCAGTTCCTCTGGTTCCAGCGGCCGGATTGGCGAGGCGGCGTCGATCATGGCGCCCGACTTGATCGGCCGCGCAATCACGTTGAACTGGGCCATCGTCTCCTCGAGGTTGTAGCTGTTGAGGATGACGCCGAGGCCGCCGACGAGGGTGGTGGGGTGGGCGATGATCAGATCAGCCGCGGAGGCGAGTAGATAGCCGCCGCCGGCCCCCACATCCATCAGACAGGCGACGACCGGAATGCCCCGCTGCATGCGGAACGCCTGGAGGTCGCGGGCCATGATGTCCGAGGCGGTCACGCCTCCGCCCGGACTGTTGATCCTGAGGACAACCGCGGTGACATGCTGGTCGGCGGCGACCGCCTCGAGCTTTTCCCGGAACAAGGCCACCGGGTTTTCACCCATCGAGCCGAGCCCGCCGATGTTGCGGTTGAGCAGCAGGCCGTCGACGTCGACAATCGCAACCCGGCCGAGGCCCCCACCGTCGCGGACCACAACCGGAGCCAGCGGCGACGCCCGGTTGTCGGTCTTCAGCGACGTGACAATCGTGCCGTCGACGCCGAGATCTCCCCGCATGTCCATCGAGCCGTTCATCGCCATGTCGCCGGTCATCCCCATCGTTCCCTGCATGAAAACCTTCATGGGGTTGTGGCGACAGCCGGCGACGGTCACGCCCGCGGTAAGCAGGCACATCACTGGCAGTAGTCGGCGGATCGACGACATTCGGACCAATTCCCGGTTCCTCCCGCTGAGAAATCGGCTGCCGGTCAGGCCGGGTTCTTCCCGGAAACCGAGACCCCGCCTTGATCACGGTGGCTTGCGGAGCCTGCCTAAATCCCCTTGCCTGTGCCGGGGACCGCGGTGATGGCCAGCTTGCCCAACCCCCCAGAGGCCCGCGAAACCGCCAGCGCCGGCCGTCAGGCGATGGCCGTCGCGATTGTCCGGCTGTCGCTCGCCGCCACGGCTGCCGAGGTTGAGCAGCTCGCCGGGCTGCTGTCGACCGCCGAACGCGAGCGGGCCGGCCGCCGTCTGCCCGAGGTGCGCCGCCGCGCGGTCGTCAGCCGGGGGAGGCTGCGGCAGCTGTTGGGCTGGCTGCTTGACGCCCCGCCGGGAGCCGTCGAATTGACAACAGGTCCCCAGGGAAAGCCGGCGCTGGCGGGGCCGTTTGCCGGCCTGCTCGAGTTCAACCTCAGTCATTCGGGCGACGAGGGGCTCGTCGCCGTCTCTCGTCATGGTCCGCTCGGCATCGATCTTGAACTTGGGAAGCCAAATCAGACTCCCGACTGGGCCCGGCTGATGGCCGGTACGATTTTTTCACCGCCGGAGCTGGCCCGCTGGCGGCAGCTGCCCGAGCTGCAGCGGGCGGCGGCCGTCCTCGATGCCTGGGTCGCCAAGGAGGCGGTCTTCAAGGCGCTCGGCACCGGCATCGGCGATCGGCTGCGGCAGTGCATGTTGCCGGCCGAGCTGCCGCGACTGCCCGTCGACGCCGGCCGCAGCCCGCCCGCTTCCCGGCTGATTCAGCCGCAGTTGCCGGCTGCGAGTGATCCCGGTGGCGAACCGCTTGGCTTCACCCTGCTCGGACTCCAGCCCGGCTACCATGCCGCCCTCGCCTGCCGGGCACGGGCGGTGCAGCTGACGGTGAGTCGGTTCGACGAGGTTTTCGCCGGCGACCCCGGCCTGCTCAGCGGGCCGGCCGCCGCAGCGGCTCGACCGCCCGAGTGACCGCCGCGGCCAGCTGCCGCAGCGTCGCGTCGGAATAGCGGGCTGCCGTCGCTGCCTGCCGGAGGTCGGTTGACCAGGTGAGGTCAGTCCCGGGCGGCAGCTCGGTCAAGGCAAAGGCCTCGCGGGTGGGCATGCCGAGAAAAAACTGTGCCTTGTCAACATGAATGGCCCGATCGTCTCGGGTGCCCTCCCGGAGCCACCGGGGAGCATCGGCAGTCGGCCGATAGCTGCCATCGGGCAATGCGGTGAGCAGCCAGACACAGCAAAAACTTTGCCCCGACGTCGGTTCCACCCAGACCAAGTGCCGCATCACCAGCGGTGCATGCCGGCCGTCGCGGTGAAAGAGCGCGTCGACGTCGATCACCTGCATCGTGTCGTTGCCGCCGACCAGCCGCAGCTCGGCAAGATGCCGGCCGTTGGCCGCGAGCACCTGCCTGCCGACGAGGTCGATGCCGGCAGCGGCTGGCGGGCCGCTCGGGTCGATGACAATCAGCCTGCCGTCCAGCGGCACGGCGTAGCCCGCCCCCACCTCGGCGAGCCGATAGGGCGAGGCTGCGTTGCCGGCCTCGACCCGATTGACGGTTGCCAGCAAGGCGAGTGTGAACAGCGGCACGCGGTTGCGGATCAGCGTCGGCACCGCCTCGGCATCGCCGCTGGCGATCCGCGAAACGGCCAGATAGACAACCCGGTTGAAGCGGGCCGCGGACGGGGCGACTGCGGCGGTCCCCGGCGGCACCCGGGGCAGCGACGCGGCCGCCTGATCAACAGCCAGAGCCGCGTCGGTCAGCCCGACGGTCAGCACCGCTGCGGCGACAGCGTGCCGGATGGATGGCAGAATTGAAATGTGCGACATCTTCGGTCGTCTCCCGTCAGCACCGACTGTTCCCTGATCGTCATGGAGGAGTGAGCGTGGAATCAAGTCTGAAAGCTCGCCAGGATCGGCACACCGGCCAGCGGGCCGGTCCGTTGGTCTCTCTGCAGGGGGTGAGCCGGACCTATCGGGACGGCAATGTCCAGGCCCTGGCCGGGGTGTCACTGGAGTTTCAGGCCGGTGAGTTCCTCGCGGTGACAGGCCCGAGCGGCTGCGGGAAGTCAACGCTGTTGCAGCTGATTGGCGGCCTCGATGAGCCGACCGCCGGCAGCATCCTGTTTCGGGGACGGCCGCTGCCGACCGGTGCCGGCCGCGATCGCTACCGCAGCCGGGAGGTCGGCTTTGTCTTCCAGGCATTCCACTTGCTGCCCAACCTCACCGCCCGGGAGAACGTCCAGCTGCCCCTTTTCGGAGATGGCCGGACCGACGCCGAGCGGATTGCCCGGGCCGATGCGCTGCTCGGTCAGGTCGGCCTCGCCGAGCGGGCCGGCCATCTGCCGGGCGAACTCTCCATCGGCCAGCGGCAACGGGTCGCGATCGCCCGGGCGGTTGTCAATGACCCGCAGTTGATTCTGGCCGACGAGCCGACCGGCAGCCTCGACAGCACCAGCGGGGCTGAGGTGATGGACCTGCTCGGTCGCCTGCACACCGCAGGCGGCCTGACGCTGGTCGTTGTCACCCACGACCCTGCAATCGCCGCCCGCGCCGATCGCACCATCGAAATGCTCGACGGGCGGATCGTGGGTGACACGGCAGCGAGCGGTGCCCCCTCGGTCGCTGAGCACCCGCCGGCGTGAACCTGCGGGTGTCGACGATGCAGCGGCAAACCGCAGCCTCACCCGAACCGCGGCCGGCACGGCCCCGAGGCGGGGGCAACGCTCGACGATTATGCCGATACAGCCGCCTCGGCGAGGGCGTCCTCGATCGCCGCGGCCAAGGCGGTCGCATGGGGCTGGGCAACCATGCTGTGATGGTGGCCGGGCACCTGCCGGACTTCAACCGACCGCAGCAGCCGACCCCAGCCGCGATCGGCAGGGCCGAGTGCGTCGCCCGGTGTCTCAAGCGGCCGGAAGAGCACCGCGTCGACGGGCAGTTCGCCGGGCCGGTAGTCGCTGCAGAGCCGGGCATGGTGGGCAAACAGCCGCTGCAGTTCCGCCAGCACCTTGGCGACGAGCTCCTCCGGAGCCGTCTCCTCGATCAGCCCCAGCTGGCGGGCATGGTCGTAGAGGAACGGCAGTTGCTCTTCCGCCGGCAGGCGGCCGAGATCCCGCAGACGGAGCTCGAGGCCGTATTCCCGGCCGCTGCAGGCCTCGGTTTCGCCGCTTCCTGCGGGCAGGGCCGAGTCGAGCAGCAGCAGCCGGTCGACTTGTTCACCGGCCGCGAGCAACTGGCGGACAACCTCGCTGGCGATCACGCCGCCGAGCGACCAGCCGCCGATAAAGTAGGGACCGGTCGGCTGCGTTTCCTGAATCGCAGCCACATACTCGGCAGCCAGCGCCTCGAGGCTGTCGGGAAGTTGCTCGTCGCCGTGGAGGCCGCGGGAGCGGATACCTAACAGCGGCCGGTCGTGGGGGAACTGCCGGGCGAGGGCCGCGTAGCAGACGACGATGCCACCTGGAGGATGAATCATAAACAGCGGTGGCAACTGCCCGTCAGGTTTGAGTGGGACGACAAGGGGGTGACCGTCGGCGGCGGTCGCGTCGTTCACCGGTCCGAGCGATTCCTCGCCAAAGCGGGCGGCGACGGCAGCGGGGTGGAGCTCTCCAAGTCTGCGGGCGATCGCTGCAATGTTGGCAAGGTCGAAGAACAGGACGGTCGGCACCTCAACCCCGAGGTCGCGGCTCAGGCTTGCCGCCAGCACCGCTGCTTGCAGCGAGGATCCGCCAAGATCGAAAAAGTTTTGACCGATGCCGACCTGGTTCAGGCCCAAGGTCTCTTGCCAGGCATCGGCCAGCTGCGCTTCCAGCGGTGTCCGGGGCGGCAGCAACGACTCGGCCGGTTGGGCCGTGTCGGTCGGCACCGGCAGTCGCGATCGATCGATCTTGCCACTGGCGGTGGTCGGCAGCGACGCCAGCACCGTGATCGTCGCCGGCCGCTTCCAAGCGGGCAGCCGGGCGGCGAGGTGCTGCCGCAGTTGGTGGACAATCGCGCCGGGGTCAGGTGGATCGTCGTCAGCGGCGGCGACGACGTAGGCAGCAAGGCGGGCCGTCGGCGTGCCGGCGGCGAGGAGTGTGACCGCAGCAGCGGCCACAACTGGATGAGCCCGCAGGCAGGCTTCGATCTCACCCAGCTCCAGCCGGTGGCCGCGAAGCTTGACCTGGTCGTCGAGTCGCCCCAGGAACTCGAGGCCGCCATCCCAGCGGCGGCGGCAGCGGTCGCCGGTGCGATAGCTGCGGATCGGCTCGGCAGCGGTGCCGGCGATTGGCGGGAGCCGCACAAATCGCTCGGCGGACAGGTCGGGCTCGCCGAGATAGCCGCGGGCCAGTCCCGGGCCAGTGATCACCAGTTCGCCCGGCATTCCGTCAGGGACCGGCCGCAGTTGGTCGTCCACCACGACCAGACCGGCACCCGCGGCGGCCTCGCCAATCGGGGTTCGCAGCCGGTGTTGGCAGAGGTCCGGGTCGACCTTCCAACAGGCCGCCTCGATCGTCGCCTCGGTCGGCCCGTAGCAGTTCCAGAGTTCGATTCCGGGCAACTGCCCGACGGTCCTCGCCAGTGCCGGCGGCAGGGGTTCACCGCCGCACCAGATCTGTCGCAGGCTGGTGCAGTTGCTGAATCGGGGATGCTCAATCAGCAGCTGGAGCAGTGAGGGGATGATCGGCAGGATGCTGATCTCTGCGGCGATCAGCTGATCGATCAGCCGCCCGAGGTCGTGGCTGTTGTCGTCGGCCACGACCACCGTTGCCCCGGCGACGAGTGTTGCCAGCGTGACGCCGAGGGCGGCGTCGAACTGGTGTGAGAAGAGCAGCAGCGTCCGATCCTCCGGCCGGACCGGGATTGCCTCCTGCCGCCAGCTGAGCAGGTTGGCGAGGGCGGCCTGTTCGACAAGCACGCCGTGCGGCCGGCCGGTCGAGCCGCTGGTGGTGATGCAATAGGCGAGATCGGCGGCGACCGGCCGCGGCAGGGCGGGCCAATCCGATCGCTCGGTTGCGGAGGCGACGGTCTGCGGGCCGCCGGTCTCCCGTCGCCTTTGCCCTGGCCGCTGCCGGCGGGGGCGGGCGTCCGGCGAGTCGGTCGCCACCCTGGTGCGAGAGAGCGTGGCGAGGTCGATGCTGATCGCGGCGGTCGCGGCCGGCGGTGCGTTCCCCTGCAGGCCTGCCGTGACGATCAGGCGGCTGTTGGCGGTCTTGAGCAGATCGTCCAGTGACGCCGCCGGCTGGGCGGCATCGACCGGCAGTGGGGCAGCACCAGCCAACAGGGTTGCGACCGTGGCGAGCATTCCCTGGCGACGGTCGGCAACGACCGGCACGAGGTCACCACCGCCGCCGGCAGCAATCGCGCGGCTGAGGGCGTCGCTCATGCCGCCGAGGTCCTGATAGGACCATTGCTGGTCACCGAGCTGAAATGCCGGATGAACGCCCCGCCGTTGAATGACGGGGTCGAGCAGGTCACCGACAGTCAGCTCGCACCGCGGCCGGACCGGCGGCAGGCTGGCAGAGGCTGCCGCCGGGATCGTCGCAACCGGCGTGTCCGGCGCGGCGACGAGATTGGCGAGCAGGCCTTCGAGGCTGCGGGCCAGCCCGGTGATGGTGGCGGGTTCGAAGAGATCGCGGCAGAAGATCAGCATGCCCCGAAAGCGGTCGGCTGTCTGCTCGAAGACAAACTCCAGGTCGTGGCTGCAGGCCTGCTGTGGCACCGGGAAACTCTCCTGCCGCAACCCGGCGAAGCTGACCGCCTCGGCCCGGTCCGGAAACAGGAAACCGGCCCGGCCCACCTCATTGCGACGGTGTGATTTTTCGAACGTGCAGCTGACCTGAAACAGCGGGCTGCGGCTGGGGTCGTAGCCGCACTGGGCATCGGCAATGATGGCGGTCAGCGGATAGTCCTCGTGCTCAAGCGCCGCCATCAGGGTGTCGCCGGTCCGCCGAATGAGCTCGCGAAAGGTGGGGCCATCGTCAACCGCAGCGGGAATCGGCAGCAGGTTAACGAAGAAGCCGACTGTATCCTCGAAGCGTTGCTCGCTGCGGCCGGCAAAGGGCATGCCGATGAGGAACCGGGTTTGCCCGGCAAACCGGGCCAGCAGCACCTTGACGGCGGCGAGCATCACCGCCGCCGGAGTCACGCCCGTCGCAGCCGCCAGCTGGCCGGCAGCAGCGGAGGCCGCGGCAGAAAAGCTGAGTGACTCGCAGGCTGCCCGACCGGTGAATCGCGGCGGCCGGGGGTGATCCAGCGGCAACTCAAGCGTCCGCGGCATGTCGGCGAGTTGCTTCTGCCAGAAGGCTCGCAGGCCGATCGCGGTTTCACTGGTCAGCAGATTCCGCTGCCGCTGCACAAAGTCGGCATAGTCGTTGGTGGCCGCGGCCGGCCGGCTCGCTCGCCCAGCCGCCAGGTCGGCGTAGCTGGCGGCAGCCTCTTCCAACAGCAGGATCAGCGACCAGAAGTCGACGGCGATGTGGTGGGCGGAGACCTGCACCACCCAGTCGTCGTCGGCCAGCCGGTAGACATGCACCCGCAACAGCGGTCCCCGCTTGAGGTCGAAGGGCTGCTGGGCGGCCGCGGTCGCCAGGCGGCGAACCTCCTCCAGTTCAAGCCCGCTGGCATCGGTGAGGCTGAATTCGGGCGGCAGGCTGGCATGCACCCGCTGGTGCAAGTTTCCGCCCGCATCGCTGAAGGTCGTCCGCAGGGCCTCGTGGCGGCTGACCAGCAATTCCATCGTCGCCTTGAGGGCCTCGATCTGCAGTGCCGCCCGCACGCGGGTCGGCAGGAAGACGTTGGCGGCGGTGGCGGCCGGATCGCGTCGAAAGGCGGCCCAGAGGCCCTGCTGGCCCGCCGACATTGGAAAGATTCGGGGCCCGGAGGCGGTGGCGGGCTTGCGGCCGGCGTTCTCGTCGGTTGCTTGATCGACCGGTTTGACCGGCTCACCGGCCGGGGCTGGATCGACTGAGAACGCCTCGCAAATCAGCCCGGTCACGGCGGTCACGCCGGCACTCCGCAGGATCGCCGCCATCGGCAGGTTGACGCCGGTCTGGTTGTCGATCCAATTTCGCAGTTCGACTGCCATCAGCGAATCGAGGCCGAGTTCCAGCAGCGGACGGTCGACCTCAAGGCGGTCGGCAGCGGCCCCCAGCAGGCTCGCGGTCTTCCTCCGCACGAGCTGGTCGACGAGCCGTCTCCGCTCCGGTGGGTCGGCCGTTTGCAGGGTTTCCGGAGTGACGGTTGCGGCCGGATCACCAGCAGCAGTGCCCGAAGCTGTTTGCAACAGGTGAGCAAACTTCGGCGGCACGTTGTCGGTGATGCCCAGGCCCCGCCAG
>CAZIQV010000040.1:0-10611 GCA_964541275.1 uncultured Chitinophagaceae bacterium
TCAACAGCCGGCTGCGATCGGCGTCGGGCATTGCCGCATAGGCTGTTTTGTCAGGCAGTCGGCCGACAGCAGCGAAGATGTCGCCGAGGATCTCCTCATAGCGGCGGGCATCCTGGCGGATGTCGAGCCGCGTCATGTGGAGGCCGAAGGTGCGGACGAGATCGAGCCACTGGCGGGCCGGGGCGTCGAGCGACAGCCCGTGGTCCCGCTCGAGGCAGTCGACGATCAACGCGACATCGGCTTCGAACGACTCCCGGTCGGTGTAGGCCAGCGGGGCAGGAGGGCTGGAGAGGGAGTCGGCCCGCGAGGCTTCCAGCCGCAGTCGGATCATCCGCAGCCACTGGCGGTAGGCCTCGTTGGGCGGGATGGCCGAATCGGCCGGCTCAAGGTCGGGCCAGTGCCGCCGCAGTTCCGCCAGCCGCGCGAGCAGTTCGTGCGCGCCCGGGGCTGACTTCAGCGAGATCGTCAGCATGTCATGCAGCCGGCGGCACCACTGCAGGTGGGTGTCAATTGCAGCCTGCCGCAGCCGCACGAGCGTCTGTTCGGTGATCTCGGCGGTGACAAACGGGTTGCCGTCCCGATCGCCGCCCATCCAGGAGCCGAAGGACAGAAACGGCGGGATCGTGAAGCTCGCGCCGGGGAAAGCTTCGGCCAGCCCGCTGCGGAGGGCGGCATAGACCGCAGTCACGGCTGTCCAGAGCCGGGGCATGATCGACAGCCCGCGGTCGACCTCGTCGAGAACCGTCGGTCGGCTCGGCCTCAGGAAGTCAGACTGCCAGAGGATGGCCAGTTCGCTGCGGAGCTCGCTTTCGAGCGTCGCCTTCTCGCGGGGCAGGATGTCGGCCGTGTCGAGCCGCTTCAGGCAGGCCCGCATCCGCCGCAGTCGAGCCCGGATGCTGCGGCGTTTTGCCTCGCTGGGATGGGCGGTGAAGACCAGTTCGATCGCCAGCCGGTCGAGGGCCTGCTGGACCTCGGCGGCGCCGAGCCCCAACCCTTTCAGTTCAGCGAGCCCGGCAGCCAGCGATTCGCCTAGCGGTTCGGGAAAGCTCGAACGTTCACGATCGCGGAGGACCCGGACCCGCTGCCGGTCTTCGGCAATGTTGACGAGGTCGAAGTAGATCGTCATCGCCTGGACGACGTCGGCCGCGGTGGCGGTGTCGAGGGCTTCGATCCGTTCCGCGAGCGGCTGTTCGGCGGCATGTTCGCCGCTGCGGCGCTCCCGGGCGAGCCGCCGGATGACCGCCAGGCGGTCGAAGGTTTCCTGGCCGGCGAGTTCCACGATTACGCCCTCAAGCACTCCCTCGAGCAGGCGAATATCGCGGCGAAGCAGGTCGTCGTTGACCATCGGGGCCTGGCGGGCAGTGAGGGGTGTGCGAGCAATGGACGACAATCAACCGCCTTAGTCCGGTTCCGAGATTACGGCACGTCAGCCGATTTGCCAAACCGCCGCCGCCCGGCCCGCGCGACGGCACTCGGCTCCAGGAGACGAACCCAACGCTCTGGTATCCTTGCGTGTCCGTGGCCGATCGAGTGCAAATCGACCGGCTCTTCCGGCCGATCTGCCACGCGGAGTTCTCCGCGGTGTTCGTCCCGGTGTCTTCAGGAGCCGTCAGGCCGTGGCAAGAGCAAACCGCTTTCGAATCATCGCTGCGGAGGTCTTTTTCCTTCCGGTGCAAACCCGGGTGCCGCTGAAGTTTGGCGGTCAGACCGTGACCAGCGTCTCCTGTGCCCGGGTGGCGGTCACCGTACTCGATGACCGGGGCCGCCAGGCGGTCGGCTGGGGAGAGACGCCCCTGAGCGTCCAGTGGGCCTGGCCGGCCGAAATCCCCTATGAAACGCGGCACGAGGCGATGCGGGCCTTCGTGCTGGCGGTCGTCCGGCGCGGCGTTGAGCAGGGACTTGCCGGTGATGGCGACAGCGGTCATCCGCTGGCCTGGGGCGTCCGCCTCCTCGACGATCTGCCTGACATCCGGGCAGATTTTCAGGCCGACCGGGGCGACGACTTCCTGCTGCCCCCCCTGCCAGCGCTCGTGGCCGCCAGCCCGTTCGACATCGCGGTGCACGACGCCTACGGCCAACTCTGCGGCGAGGACATCTACCAGACCTACGACGCGAGCCATCTCGGCTGCGACCTCGCGAGCATGCTCGAGCCGGCAGCAGGCAGCGACGTCTCGTTCCGCGGCAAATCGCCGAGTGATTTTCTGCTGACCGATCGGCAGGCAACGCCCACCCGCCTGCCCGCCTGGCACCTCGTCGGCGGCCTCGACCCGCTCACCGATGCCGATCTCGACGGGACGGAACCGGACGACGGCGAGCCGGTGACCCTCGTCGACTGGATCGCTCGCGACGGGCTCCGCTGTCTGAAGGTCAAGCTGCGGGGAACCGCTGCCGACTGGGACTACCAGCGGCTGGTGGCCGTCGGCAGGCTGGCCGTGACGCACGGCTGCACCCGGCTCACTGCCGACTTCAACTGCACGGTCACCGACCCCGCGTATGTCACCGACATTCTCGACAAGCTGGCTCGGGACCATCCGCAGATTGACCAGATGCTGCTCTACGTCGAGCAGCCGTTCCCGTATGAACTTGAAGAGCAGCCGATCGACGTCTGCAGCGTGTCGGCCCGCAAGCCATTGTTTCTCGACGAGAGTGCCCACGACTGGCGGCAGATCCGGCTCGGCCGCGAACTCGGCTGGACGGGGGTGGCGCTGAAAACCTGCAAGACGCAGACCGGGGCGATCCTCTCGGCCTGTTGGGCCCGGGCCCACGGCATGCCGCTGATGGTGCAGGATTTGACCAATCCGATGCTCGCCCAAATCCCCCACTGTCGGCTGGCCGCCCACGTCGGGACGATCCACGGCGTTGAGACCAACGCGATGCAGTTCTACCCGGCCGCCTCGGAGATCGAGCGGGCGGTCCATCCGGGGCTCTATCGCCGGCAGGGAGGCGAGATCGATCTTTCGACGCTCGGTCCGACCGGCTTCGGACTGCGGGTTGCCGAGATCGGCCGCGAGCTTCCCGCGGCAGCCGGCGTCTTCGGTGACGTTGGGAACCACCGCGGGTAAACGCGACCGCTGCCGGCCTCCAGCGACCGGGCGGCACCGCGATTCGCAACCCAGTTAGGTGATCAGCCGCTTCATCTCGCGAACCGCCTCGGCCATACCGACAAAGATCGCCCGGGCGACAATCGAGTGGCCGATGTTGAGTTCCTCCATGCCGGCGAGTTGGGCAATCGGCGAGACGTTCCGGTAGGTCAGGCCGTGGCCGGCGTTGAGGCTGAGGCCGGCCTGAGCGGTGAGCGTGGCGGCCCGGGCGAGCACGTTCAGTTCGCGGTCGCGGTCGGCGGCAGCGGTGGCGTTGGCGTAGCTGCCGGTGTGCAGTTCGACGGCCGCCACTCCCAGCCCGGCAGCGGCTTCGATCTGGACAGGATCGGGGTCGATGAACAGCGAGACGACAATGCCCGCAGCGTGCAGCTGTTCAACCGCCGTGGCGACAGCCTGGTGTTGGCCGCTGACATCAAGGCCGCCTTCGGTGGTGACCTCGGCTCGGTTCTCGGGCACCAGGGTGACCTGATCGGGCCGCACCCGGCAGGCGATAGCGGTCATCGCTGGGGTGATCGCCGACTCGAGGTTGAGCTTGACCTGGACCGTTTGCTTGAGCACTTCCAGGTCGCGATCCTGGATGTGCCGGCGATCCTCCCGCAGGTGGACGGTAATGGCGTCGGCCCCGCCGAGTTCAGCCGCGGCGGCAGCCCAGACGGGGTCGGGCTCAACCGTGCGGCGGGCCTGCCGCACGGTGGCGACGTGGTCGATGTTGACGCCGAGCGTGGCCATGGAAGGGCTCCTGAAAAAAAGTGGCCCCGGCCGGATGGCCGGGGCCACGCGTCAAGGCTTGTGCCAAGCGTTTCTGCTCAGACCTCTTTTTTCAAGAGGATCACGGCGTTTCCGCGAGGCGTGCGAATCTGCAGCACCACGCCAGCCTCGGGCGTTTCCTGCTCGATCGCCGCAGCGAACTCGTCGATCGAGCTGACCGGGGTCTTGCCGACCTTGCGAATCAACACCCCCGGACCGAGGCCGACCTCGGCCGCCAGACCGTCGGGGTCGACCCGATCGACCAGCACGCCGTCAAATCCCTCGTAGGCATCCTGGGCGACCGAGCCCTTGTCGCGGACTTCGAGGCCGAAGTCCTTGGCGTAGAAGGTCTCCTCGCCCCCGGGGGCGATCCGGCGGCCTGGCTGCCGCTGGCCGAACCGCTCCGGCAGCGTCTTGACCTCGACGCTGACGGTCACCTCCTCACCGTCGCGGAGAACCACCACCTTGTGCTGCCTGCCGATAGCTGACCGTTCGACCACCTCCTGCAGCGTCCGCGGGCTGTCGACCGGCTTGTCGTCGAAGGAGACGACCACGTCAAGATCTTGCATGCCCGCCTCTTTCGCAGGCGTGCCCGGCATCACCTCGGTGACCAGCACGCCCTGGCGGCCTGCCGCGCCGAGCTTGGCCGCCATGTCGGCCGAGAGCGGCGCGATCGAGACGCCCAAATAGCCCCGCTCGACACTGCCGCGGGCGATCAGCTGCTCGCTGACCCAGCGGGCCTGGTTGATCGGGATGGCAAACCCGATGCCCTGATAGGCGCCGCTGTTGGAGGCGATTGCGGTGTTGATGCCGATCACCTCGCCGGCGAGATTGACCAACGGGCCGCCCGAGTTGCCCGGGTTGATGGCCGCATCGGTCTGCAGAAACTTCGCCCGGCGAATCCTGCCGAGTTCGCGACCCTTCGCCGAGATGATCCCGGCGCTGACAGTCGTCTCGAGCTCGAACGGATTGCCGATCGCAATCACCCAGTCGCCGATCTCGAGTTCATCCGAGTTGCCGAGCGCTGCCGTCGGCAGGCCGTCGGCGTCGGCCAGCCGGATGACAGCGATGTCGCTGTCGGGGTCGGTCTTGATGTCGGCCGCCTTGAACTCGCGGCCGTCGGTCAGTTCGACCGTCACTTCGTCGGCCCCCTCAACCACATGGTTGTTGGTCAGCACGATGCCGGCGGCATCGACGATGACGCCCGAACCGATTCCCGAGCGGGGCGGCATCCGGCCGTTGGGACCGCCAAAACCCTCCGGCATGCCGTCGCGGAAAAAGTCTTCAAAGGGCGTCCCCCGGAAGGGGTTGTCCATCCGGCCGGGACCCTTCCCGTTGGAAGTGACGTTGCGGGCCCTGGTCTCGCTCCGCACGACCACCACGCTTGGGGTTGCCTTGCCGGCAGCGTTTCGAAACGCCTGGGACAGGGCATTGGCCGCCGCCACGGGATCGCTGGCGGCAGGATCGGCGGCGCGGGTGGCCGCTGGGACGACGAGCCCGACGGTCACCGCAGCGAGCACCGCCGCAGAAAAAAACCGGCGAACGCGGGTCGGGATCACCGACCGCGACAGCTTGCAGCAATCTGACATTGATGAGTCCTCCTTTTCATTGCTCCCTCGTCGATCGGCGGGAGCAGGAACCGGCCGCGATCAGCCGCAGGCAACGCCTGCCAGCCATCCGCTCGCCGCCTCCACCTCTGCATCATAGGGCCGAGGGCCCGCAGGTGGCGATCCGGCGCTGCGGAATGCATCCAACAAGGTTGTACGGAGGCTGCCCCCGCCCGGTTCGCCCGCCGCCGCCGTCGCCGGTTGCGGCCCGCGGTTTGACAGGCCGGCTCGGTCGGAAGTAGGTTCCCCCGTGAGTGGGAGCCTCACAATGTCTGACATGCAGTCCCTGTCGCCGCCAGCCGACCCCCTGGCGGCCTGCGAGGCCCGCATCGGCTATTCGTTTCACGACCGCAGTCTGCTGCGGGCGGCGGTTACGCATGCCTCCGGGGCGGAGCACCGGCTGGCGTCGAACGAGCGGCTCGAATTCCTCGGCGACGCCATCCTCGGCTTTGTTGTCTGCGACCGACTCTTCCGAGAGTTCCCCGACTCGCTCGAGGGTGATCTGACGCGGATCAAGTCGGCCGTCGTCAGCCGCGAGACCTGCAGCCGGATCAGCCGCGAACTCGGCCTGATCGACTTTCTCGTCGTCGGCAAAGGGATGTCGGTCCATCGGCCGGTTCCCAGTTCGGTGCTCTCGGACATGTTCGAGTCGCTGATCGCGGCGATCTACCTCGATGGCGGCATTGAGCCGGCCCGCGGATTTCTCGATCGCTGGGTCGGCCCGGAGATCGAAAAAGTCCTCGCCGGCAAGGAGGGGTCGAACCATAAATCACTGCTCCAGCAGCTCGCCCAGGGAGCGTTCGGCATCGCGCCGACCTACGAGGTGATCGACGAGGTCGGCCCCGACCACAGTAAGGAGTTTCAGATTCGCGCCCAGATCGGGAGTCGCCGCTATCTGCCGGCCTGGGGCCGGAATAAAAAAGAGGCGGAGCAGGGAGCTGCCCGCAACGCGCTGGAAGCGTTGCGGGAGGAAGGCGTTGAGCCGGTGATTCCGGCCCCGCCGCGAAGCCGGACCCTGCCTTAGCGGACTGTTGATCAAGGCTGCCGCCGCAGGATGCGGAGCACCCCCGAAACCGCTCGGCGTCTGCGGGTGTTGCCCCGTCGCGGAGAATGAACGTTCGCCCGCATTCGCGGACCAGAGGCGGCTTTTTCCACGGGTGTCGTCAAGAGAACGGAAACCGGACTGCCGCAAGCCGCGGTGGAGAGACGAAAGCCGAAACCGCCAAGGGAGCCAGTCGATGTTCGAGTTCGTTCAGCTGCCTCGGTCCGTCAGCGTCTGGGTTCAGCGTCGCGTCGCGGCGTGGTGCCTTGGCGGTTGTCTGCTTGCTGCCGCCGTGACGTTTGTCATGGTCCCAGGGGCGACCCCTGTCCGGGCGGAAGACCTCGTCGCCATCGAGGGCTGCTCGCTCGTGCCGACCGATTGGGCCGACGGCGACAGTTTTCGGATTCGCACGCCGGATGGTGACGAGCACACGGTGCGGCTGTACGGCGCCGACTGCATCGAGTCGCAGGTGAGCGATACGACCGACGCCCGCCGGTTGCGGAGCCAGCGGCGGTACTTCGGGATCACCAACGTCAGACCGTCGGCGACAGAGTCGATCGCCTTTGCCAAGGAACTCGCGGCGGCCGCCACCGCGGCCCGGCGGGAGTTTCTCGCCCGGCCTTTCACCGTGCACACGAGCTTTGCCGACGGCCGCGGCGATGCCCGGTATCGCCGAATCTACGGCTTCGTGGTCGACGGTCAGGGTCGGGACCTCGCCGGCTATCTCGTCTCCCGGGGCCTGGCTCGGGCCTATGGCGTCTGCCGCCGGACGCCGGCGGGCGAATCGGCCGACGACTACCGCGAGCGGCTCCGCGACCTGGAGCTGACGGCTGCGACGCAGGGGAAGGGCGTCTGGGCCCACACCGACTGGGAGCGGCTGCCGGAAGAACGGCGGCTCGACCGCGACGAGGAACGCCAGCTGCTGCAGGCAGTGGACGGTCGGCTGCGTCCGGGCATGACCGTCGATCCGAACACCGCCTCGCGCGACGAATTGATGGCCCTGCCGGGGGTTGGGGAAACGATTGCCCAGCGGATCATCGAGGGGCGTCCCTACCGAAAGCCGGAAGACCTTCTGCAGGTTTCGGGGATCGGTCCGGCGACACTCGCGGAATTGCGGGCGTGGCTCGCGGGCCTGGGAGACTGACGCCCCTGCCGACTGGTCGGGCATCACCGAGGCCGTTCAAGATTCGCCGCCGTCCGGCCGACATCCCTTTCTACGGCTCGGCAACACAGCGTCGTGCCGCAGGGTTATGGCCCGTACCCGCCCGAGCCTTCTGGCGGGTGGTACTCAGACCCCGGCACGCATCTGAAAGCCCATCCCGATTGCCGGGATGGGCTTTCACTTTTCGGGTTGGGATGAGGCCGGCACAATGCGGTTCGGATCGCTGAACATCAGCCGGCTGCTGATGGCGATGGCGATGATGCCGGCGGGCATGATCAGCATCTCCCAGCTCGGTCCGACGGTGAGCATCTTTTCGGCCAGCACCCGGACGAACATCACCGCCAGCAGCACGGCGACCACCTCCAGCAGCGTTTTTTTCAGCGCCGCGATGTTCTCCACTTTCAGCCAGCGGGGGGCTGCGTTCATCGTTTCGGAGGTGGTCAGAAACAACGCGTAGATGCCGTAAGCGAAATAGAGGAATGTCAGCCCCGTCAGCCCGTTGTCGAGCGACTCGAGCAGCAGCAGGTTGGCCGCCGGCCGAGGGCTGTTGGTCGCCGTGGTGGCGGCGGTGTCCCCCTCCACGCCGAAGTACCGCAGCACCGCCTCGGCCGTGTTGGCGGCGCCGATCAGAAACATCAACAGGGCCCCGACCAGCGACGAGAGGACCGTGACGATGCTGAACCACCGCGTCAGTCCCAGCAGCTGCGTTGTCCGCGGCAGTTTCCGGGCCAGTCGCGCGGCCTGTTGGGCGTTGGCGGCGAGTTTCGACATGGCATCGATCGACGGGGGGAGGCGGTGGAGACTGCTCCTGCGGAGGTCTCAGGCTACCACTTGACGAGCGGGCGGTGGGAGCAGCCAGCTGCGGTTGCCGGCCACGCTTGCGGCCGACTGACGCCGCAAGACGGAAAGGAACCCGGCCGGGCTGGTTCCGCGGACCAGTCAGGTGCCCGCACCGTCGCGGCTCGGTCAGCCGTCGTTCCCCGCGATCAGGTCGGGCCCCCCTCCGGCGGTTTTCTCGTAGTGGCCGTCTCCCGCCTTGACGTATTTCGTGAAGCCCATCCGGTCGAGGTTCTTGTCGGAGAGCTTGCCCTGCATGCCGATGTGAGACCAGCTGCCCGCGACATGAAAGCTGGTGATGATCCGGCGGACCGGGACACCAGTCAGAGGATGCGTGTCGAGTGGATCGGCGGTCATCGGCTGGATCACCTCGAATCGCTCACCGCCGCTGCCGTCGGGTCGGATCTCCTCGTAAACGTACGTCGGCATGATCGAACCCTCCTATCCCCCTTGGGCGGTGAAACATTTTCCGGGCGTTCTTCCCCGGGAGGCCGCACCTCGAAGGGAACGACGCCCGGCAAGGGATTGTTGCCGTCGCGTCGAGCGGCGAATCACCGATCGATCGGCGGATCGCCCCAGCGTTTCCGACTGCCGCAACAGTGTACCAGCCGGCAGGAGCCATGTGAGGCGGACGCAGGCGTCGCTGGAGCAATTTTGGGAAGCGAGGTGATACAGTAGAAATACCTTTTGATGCGCGACTGCAGCAGTTGTCGAAGGAATCTCACCATGGCCCGACAGTCGGCTGCCCCTGCTCTCGAGGCCGCTGCGGAGGGCTGGTTTTACGCCCGCCAGGGCCGACGGCAGGGGCCGGCGGGGAGGCAGGGGCCGGTCAGCCTCGTCCGGTTGAAGAAGCTCGCCCGCAAAGGCTGGCTGACCGCTGACGACCTCGTCTGGCATCGCGACCTGCCCGATTGGATTGCAGCCTCCGATCTGCCGGGACTCTTCAACCGGCGTCGACTTCCGGCGTTGCTCAAGCGGGTCGATGACGCCCTCGGCCGACTGGCCGGCACCCGGCGGAAGCGGCTCCAGCGGGCCCGGCGAACGCGGCCGGTCAAGCCTTCGGCCACACCCCATTCCGTCGCGCCGTCAGGAGGGCCGCGACCGCAGCGGTCTGCCGCAGTGCCCCCTCCGGTGCCACCGGCGGCCCCGCCACGTCCGGCTCAGTCCGCAGCGAAGGTCCCCACAACTGCCACGGCACTGACGATTGAGTCGATCCCGCCCCGGTATCTGCTGGCAGGGTTTGCCGGGATGCTCGCGGTGCTGGGCGTCATCTTCATGCTGATCGAGCCATCGCTGCTGGCTCGACTGCTGCTGGCAGGCGGCCTGCTGGCGCTGACGGCCGGACTCGTGCCGGAAATAGTCGCTGGGGCAGCGAGGGCGGGCGGCCTGATCGGTCGCTTGCTGGTGGCCGCGGTCGACACGTGGCGGTCAACCCGAGAAAGACGGGTGGCGGTTCAGCAGGACGAACCGCTGCAGCAGGCGGCGGCCCGGCGGCAGGGCCTCGCCGCCGGCCCGGCGGCCGGGCCTCGAACGCTTCACGCGGGCACCGAAACCCGGTACGAGCATGCGTCGCTCGGCAGCATGGTGGTTGTCCGTGAGCCGCCGATCAAACTCTGGAGACGACCAGTTGCCGGCCTGCTCAGTTTCCTCCTGCCTGGCCTCGGCCAGTGCTACAAGGGACACGTTCTCGGCGGCCTCGTCTGGTTCTGCTGTGTCAGCACGGGCTATGCAACGCTGGTCTTTCCCGGGCTCGTGTTGCACCTGCTCTGCGTTGCCGCAGCAGCCAGCGGCGCGAACTATAGCGAGCCCCGCACCGAAGTCATCCGCGAGTAGGGTCACGACGCCAGCCGGCGAGTCTGGTCGCTCCCGCTGCCGGCCAGCTGCATGCCAGCGGTCTTTTTCGAGCTGTCGCAGTCAATGCCCGGACGTCTCTGCCGGGAGCCGCGAACACGCCCCAGCAAAGCCCGCGATTTCCGGGACCGGAGGGATCAATCGACCGGCAGAAAGGCCCAGAGGGCCGGGCGGCCGCAGTTGCAGTGGACCGCCCGGCCGAGCAGACCCAGGCCGGCAGCACTCACAAACACCGCTGTCCGGGCGGCATCCCAGCAGCCCCGC
>CAZIQV010000041.1:0-5902 GCA_964541275.1 uncultured Chitinophagaceae bacterium
CGGATCTGCAGTTCATAGCCGCCCGCATCAGAACGCCCCTCATTGCCGCTGCCGGCCTCAAACGGATCGTAGTGACTGTTACCGTAGGCGGAGACACCGATGTAATAGGTACCGGCCAGGTCCACGGTGACATCGAGTTCGCTGTCGAACGTCTCGCCGTCGTCGTCGTTTTCGGCCACCTCGTTGCCGAAGCTGTCGAACAGCCGCAGGTAGGAGTCGAGCCACGAGGTTTCGGCGAGCGTCCGGGCGTCTACGTCGACCCGGATGCGGTCTCCTCCGCCGAGTGTGACGGCAAACAGGTCGACGTCGGCGAGGCCGTAGTCGCCGTCGCCGATCGTGCCGGCCGCCCGGGCCTTGCCGTCGCTGAACGGCAGGCTGAGGGCCGTTGCCATCGAGTCATTCGGCTCTTCAGCAGCGGCCGGGGGCGTCTCGTCTGGCGGAGGTGGCTCGTCTGCGGGTGGCTCGTCTGCGGGTGGCTCGTCTGCGGGTGGCTCGTCTGCGGGTGGCTCTGGCGTTGGATCGGGGGCGTCGATTGCCAGGCCTAGCTCGTAGCTGCCAGTCGAGCGGTTGAGGCCGCTGCCCGGCTGTGTAGGGTCGTAAAACTCATTGCCAAACGAGGTGACACCGACATAGTACGTGCCGCTGGTGGTGGCGGTGTACCGGGCAAAGCTGTCGTACGACGCATCATCGTCATCGTTGGTCGTCAGTTCGGTGCCGGTGGCATCAAAGATGCGCAGAAATGAGTCAAGCCGGGATGGTGTGGCCAGAGTGCGGGCGTCAACGTCTGCGGTGAGGGTGCTGCCGGCGGCCAGTGAGACACTATAAAGGTCGACGTCAGCATCAGCATGGTCACCGTCGCCGAGAAAGCCTGTGAGCCTGACGGTGTCGTCATTGCCGAAGGCAACAGCCGTTGCCGTGGCGAGACTGTCGTTGGGCTCCGCCGGATCGGCAGCAGGTGGGTCGTCAGCTTCGGCGGCTTCGACCTCAATCTGTAGCGTGAAGCCGCCGGTGCTGCCGGCAGCCGTCCCAGAGCCGGCGACAAGCGGGTCGTAGCCACTGTTGCCGTAGGCTGAGACCCCGACAAAGTAGCTGCCGGTCGCCTCAACGGTGAAGCTGAGCTGGCTGTCAAAGCTGGCGCCGTCATCGTCGTTGAAGGCCAACTCGACCCCGTCTGCGTCAAACAGCCTCAGGAATGAGTCGAGGCCTGAGGGGTTGGTGCCGGCCTGGGCGTCGACGTCGATGCTGACCGTGTCTCCCGCAGTCAGCGGGATGCTGTAGAGATCGACGTCAGCATCGCCGTGCCCGCCATCGCCAATCGTGCCGTCGACCTCGGCCTCGCCAAGTGTCAGCGCGACGGTCGTCGCCGTGGCGAGCGAGTCGTTCGGTTCACTTGTGCCCGTCTCCGGCGGGTCGTCCGTGGGCGGCTCAGTCTCGGCCCGGTTCACCCGCAGGGTATAAGCCCCGGTGCTGCCGGAGGTGCTGCCGCTGCCGGCGACAACGGGGTCGTAGTCTGCATTGCCATAGCCAGACACGCCGATGAAGTAACTCCCAGCCGCGTCGGCCGTGAAGATCAGCAGACTGTCATAGCTGCCGCCGTCGTCGTCGTTGAACGCGACCTGGCTGCCGGTGGCATCGAAGAGCCGAAGATAGGTGTCGAGCGGTGAGGGCGTGAGGAGTGTCGCCGCATCGATGTCGACTATGACTGTTTCTCCAGCCGCGAGATCAAGGCTGTAGAGATCGACATCGGCAGCCGCATGGGCCCCATCACCGATCACCGCTTCAAACTCGGCTTCATCCTCCGCCAATGCCAGCGTGGTTGCCGTGGCAATGCTGTCGTTGGGTTCTCCGGCACCGCCGGCCGGTGGGTCGTCGGCCGGCGGCTCAGTCGGCTCGGTGAAGCTGGCCCGCAGGGTGTATCGTCCCATGCTGCCGGCCGTCGTGCCGCTGCCGGCTGTCAGCGGGTCGTACCCGCTGTTGCCGTAGGCCGACACGCCGACGAAGTAGCTGCCGGTGGCTGCCACGGTGTAGCTGAGCTGGCTGTCAAACGTCGTGCCGTCGTCGTCATTGAAGGCAAGTTCGGCACCGCTGTCGTCAAAGAATCGGAGAAACGAGTCGAGCGGTGAGGCAGCCGTCAGGGATTGAGCGTCGATGTCGAGGGTGACAGTTGTGCCGGCGTCGAGGGTCATGCTGAACAGATCGACGTCAGCCGCCAGATAATCCCCGTCACCAAGAAAGGCCTCGATCTCAGCCTCATCCAGGCTGAAGCTGAGAGGCGTTGCGGTCGAGATGGCGTCGTTGGGCTCGCCGACACCGGTCACCGGCGGGTCGTCAGCGGGGGGCTCGCCGGGAGCGGGCTCGTCTGGCGGTGTCGAACCGGTGATCGCCGCGACGGCGGCAGCCGCGTCGAGCAGGCCGCCGGTGGCGACCCGGCCGGTGAGGCTGCCCAATGGTGTGACCGACTCAAGCAACGCCGTCCGCAACTGGGATGGCGTGGCAGCAGGGTTGGCCGCGGCCATCAGTGCGACCACGCCGCTGACGTGGGGCGCGGCCATCGAGGTGCCGCTGTAGCTGGCATAGCTGTTGCCCGGCGTGGTCGAGTAGATGCTTGCCCCGGGGGCAGCCAAGTCGACGCTGCTGCTGCCGTAGTTGGAGAAGCTGGCGAGGCTGTTGTTGCGGTCGGTCGCGGCCACCGAGATGACGCCGCTGCCGGTGTCGTTCGACGGGTAGTGGGCGTAGGCGTCGTTGTTGCTGCCCTCATTGCCAGCGGCGGCGACAAACAGGACGCCGGCGTCGTAGCCGGCGGCGATCGCATCGCTGAGTGCCTGAGAGAAGCCGCCGCCGCCCCAGCTGTTGTTGGTGGCGACGACATTGACACCGGCCTGCCGCATGGCGGTGACGTAGTTGACCGCAGCGATGGCGTCGCTCGTGTAGCCGCCTCCCGGGCCAAGGAACCGCAGCGCCATGATCGAGACATCCCAGGCGACCCCCGTGATGCCGACGCCGTTGTTTCCGACCGCGCCAATGGTGCCGGCGACGTGCGTGCCGTGGCCTTCGTCGTCGATCGGGTCGGCGTCGTCGGCGTAGAAGTCATAGCCGTAGATGTCATCAACGAAGCCATTGGCGTCATCGTCAATTCCGTTGCCGGCGATCTCACCCGGGTTGACCCAGATGTTCTCCGCGAGGTCGGGGTGGGTGTAGTCGACGCCGGTGTCGATCACCGCAATCACCACGTCGTCCGATCCGGTGGTCGTCTCCCAGGCGGTGGCGGCGTCGATGTCGGCGCCCGCCGTCCCGCCTGTCTGGCCGGTGTTGGCCAGGCCCCAGAGTCGGCTGAAAGAGGGATCGTTCGGGACGGCTGTCGAGGTGATGGCAAAGTCGGGTTCAACGTAGGAAACCCCGGCAGTGCGGTCGGCCCAGCCGAGTATCTCGGCGGCGGTCGCGCCGGGCGCGTGGAGCCCGTAGAAGCCGGTGCCGAGCGGGGCGAGCTGCCAGTCGGGCAGGTGGGCCAGCACCGTTGGCTCGGTTGCTTCGATGCGAACGATCCAGGAGTCGCGCTGCACGGCAACCGTTTCGTCGAGCCAGAGCAGTTCTGCCGCGGCCGAGCCGAGGTCAGCCGCCAGCAGGCAGCGGCGTTCAAGGGTCTCGGCGGGGGCTGTCACCGGGCGGGAACCGCGGCAGCGGGCCGCTTGCCGGCTTGAGGGCCGCGGCTGCCGCCTCCGGATGCTCAACAGGCCCAGCCGCTGGGGAAATTTGTTCATGGTTGCTTCCAGAGATCGCATCGGTCCCGGCGGGATTCGGCGCGGACCGCGAATACCACGATCGACAGCGGCCTTCTCAGATCAGCCCCGCCGATGGGTGGATTATCGAGTTCAAGCGGGGCGGTGTCCAGATGACGGATTGATCGGCAAAAACAGTGCCGCCGCTCAATTCCGGTATCCTATCAAGGGCCGGCGTCTGCAACCGCCGCTGCCCTGACCCGGTGAAAGCTGGCTCGATGGTTTTTCCTCTCGGCGACGACAATTCCGACCGGCAGCGGCTGCCCGTCGTCACCTGGTCGCTGATCGCGGCCAATATCGCGGTCTTCGTGCTGTTTCAGCAGGGGGGGCAGAACGACGATGTCACGCTCGCTTTCTGCCAGGTTCCCGCCGAGATCATTTCCGGAAAAGACATTGTTACCCGGCCCTCCATCCGGGAGGTGGTCTATGAAGGGCAGCGGGTGCAGGTGCCGGTGCCCGGACTGCGGCCCACGCCGATTCCGGTCTGGCTGACGCTCGTCACCGGGATTTTCCTGCATGGTGGCTGGATGCACCTGCTGGGCAACATGTGGTTCCTGTTTATCTTCGGCGACAATGTCGAAGACGACCTGGGCCACTGGCGGTACACGATCTTTTACCTTGCCAGCGGCGTGCTCGCCTCGCTGGCATTTGTCTTTCTCAACGCCCGCGGCGAGGAGGCACTGACACCCTGCCTGGGGGCCTCGGGAGCGATTTCCGGGGTGCTCGGTGGCTATCTGGTGCTTCACCCCAACCGCCGCGTCAGCGTGATTCTGCTGCGAATCATCATGGACGTCCCTGGCTATGTGGCGGTGGGAATCTATTTTTTGATGCAGATTGTCCTCGGCTTTTCTGACACCGGCGGCGGTGTCGCCTATTCGGCCCATGTTGCCGGCTTTATCGCCGGGCTGGTTCTCGCCAAGCCGCTTAGCGACAGCGACATCCGCCGACAGGCCGATCAGCTCGTCTCGTTCCGGCGGCGGAACGGCTGAGTATTCCCGCTGCCGCGAGCCGTCGCCCCACCCGAGGCCGATCATGACAATTCTCGTCGGTCAGTTTCTGCTCCTTGCCGCGGTGGTTGCCGTGGCCGGCTCGCTGTTGGCCCGGTCGGCTGATGCGATTGCCGACGCGACCGGGCTCGGGCGGCTGCTGATCGGCAGTTTGCTGCTGGCGGCGGTGACGTCGCTGCCGGAGCTGTCGGTCGATATCGCCGCGGTCCGGGCCGGCCTGACCGATCTGGCTGCCGGCGACCTGTTTGGCAGCAGTCTGATGAATCTGCTGATCCTCGCGGGCGTCGACCTGACGATTCGCTCCGGCCGCCGGATGCTCTCCCGCGAGGCTGCCTCGCACGCCCTCTCGGCAACGCTCGGTATCGCCCTGACTTCGCTGGCCGGCCTCGCGGTGCTGACCGCCGACAAGCTGCCGGCAGTCAGCCTGCTGGGGATCAGCGGTTGGAGCTGGGCGATTCTGCTGGCCTATCTGCTGGGAGCTCGGATGATCTTCATCGATCAACGAATTTCGGTTCGCCTGGCGGCGGAGGCCCGGGCGAAAAGCCCCGCCGAAGAGCCGCCGCATCCGCCCGGCGGCCCCCTCTGGCGATCAGCTGTTTTCTTTGCCGCCGCTGCTGCCGTCCTCGTGTTCACCGGCCCTCGACTCGCCCATGTGGCGGGCGAGCTTGCCACTGAGACCGGGCTTGGGGGCACCTTTGTCGGCACCACGCTGGTGGCGGTGAGCACCTCGTTGCCGGAGCTGGTCGCCTCGCTGACGGCGGTCCGGCTCGGTGCGGTCGACCTGGCGATTGGCAACACGCTCGGCAGCAATGCCTTCAACATGGTGCTGTTTGCGCCGCTCGATGCCTTTCACGACGGCCCGCTGTTTGCGGCAGTGTCGGCGTCGCATGCGGTCACGGCGTTCGCTGTCGTCATCGCCACGGCAATTGCCATTCTCGGCCAGCTCTACCACGCCGAACGCCGGCTGCCGCTGGTCGAGCCCGACGCTTTTCTCATGCTGCTGGTCCTGTTCGGCGGCCTGCTGCTGGTTTACTACCTGCCGTCGTGAACCGGCTGGCCGCCGCTGGTGCCGGTTCCGTCGCTTCTGTCTTCTGATGGTGCGGTCTGGCACACGGACAA
>CAZIQV010000041.1:6002-10541 GCA_964541275.1 uncultured Chitinophagaceae bacterium
CCGCCCCTGCTTCGAAGCCCGAAGCGCAAGCTGAGGGAAATCGTTTTTTTGATCCTCGAACCGCATTCCCTCGGCTCGCGCCTCGGGCTTTGAAGAGTTCGGCCTGGCTCAGTGAGTCACTAGAACCTGCGTCTTCGGGCTGCGGTCTGGCACACGGACAACCGCCCCTGCTTCGAAGCCCGAAGCGCAAGCTGAGGGAAATCGTTTTTTTGATCCCCGAGCTGTATTCCCTCGGCTTGCGGCTCGGGCTGTTTGAATGTTGAGTGGCGGAGCGGCCATCAGAACTTCCGCTCCGGGGGCTTTCTGCGGTTGCCATCGAAAAGTCGATAGACTGCCCTTCATCGACGGAAAGGACGCTGTCGCCGCCTTCCAACCAAAGCCGCTGTGATGCCTGCCGAGAACCAGTCCAGCGACCCTGGCCGCGACCCTAAAGACAGCCGCGTCGCCTGGCATGCGGTCTCTGCAGCTGAAGTGGTGCGGCGGCTGCAAACCGATGCGGCGGCGGGGCTCACCCGGTCACAGGCTGCCAGCCGCCTGGCCGAACTGGGCCCGAACCAACTGCAGGAGTCTCTGCCACCGCCCTGGTGGCAGAAGTTGCTGCGGCAATTTCAGGACCTGGTGATCTGGATCCTGCTGGCCGCGGCGGTGATCTCTGGATTGGTCGGTGAGTGGGCTGATGCGGCGGCGATTGTGGCGATCGTGCTGGTCAACGGCCTGATCGGCTTTCTGCAGGAGGAGCGGGCCCGGCAGGCGCTCGCGGCGCTGAAGCAGTTGTCGGCTCCGGAGGCCCGGGTGACTCGGGGAGGTGAGACCCAATCGCTGCCGGCCGTCCAACTGGTGCCGGGGGATCTGATCGAACTCGAAGCGGGCGACAACGTGCCGGCCGATGCTCGGCTATTGCGGACGGCGAGCCTGCGGGCGACCGAGTCGGCCCTGACCGGCGAGTCGGAGCCGGTCGGCAAGCAGGCCGACGCGGAGGTGGCCCCGGCGGCAGGCCTCGGCGATCGGGCGACGATGGTCCATGCCGGCACCGTGGTGGCGGCCGGCCATGCCGTGGCAATCGTGACCCAGACCGGCATGCAGACCGAACTGGGCCAGATCGCGAGCCTGTTGTCGCGATCAGAGCCGGAAATGACGCCGCTGCAGCGGCGGCTGGGGGAGCTTGGCCGGCTGCTGATCGTCGTCTGCCTGGTGGTGGTCGGGGTGATCTTCCTGCTTGAAATCAGCCGGGGCGGCGGCCTGCTTGAGGTGCTGATGCGGGCGGTCAGCCTCGCCGTGGCGGCGGTGCCGGAGGGGCTGCCGGCGGTGGTGACGCTGGTGCTGGCCATCGGCCTGCAGCGGATGGTCGCCCGCAACGCGCTGGTCCGGCGGCTGCCGAGCGTCGAGACGCTCGGGTCGGTCACCGTGATCTGTTCCGACAAGACCGGGACGCTCACCCGCAACGAGATGACCGTCCGCGAACTCGTCACCGCGTCCGGGAACTATACGGTCAGCGGCGGCGGCTACGACCCGCACGGCCGCTTCAGCCGGATGCCAGATGACGGCGGCGAGCCGACGCCGGTGAATCCCGGGGACGATGCTGACCTGCGGCGGCTGCTTGCCATCGGCCTCCGCTGCAACAATGCCACGATCCGGCCGACTGGCGACGGGACGACTTGGCAGGTGGTCGGCGACCCGACCGAGGGGGCTCTCGTGGTCGCCGCCCGCAAGGCAGGGCTGGGCAGGGACGACACTGATGAGCCGATCCTGCTGGAAAAGCCCTTCGACTCCGAGCGGAAGCTGATGTCGGTCGTGGTGCAGCGTGACGCGGGGCCGTTGGTCTATACCAAGGGCGCCCCCGAGGTGCTGCTGGGCCGCTGCGTCGCCGAGCAGCGAAACGGCGAAGTGGTCGCCCTGACCGACGACCGTCGCCGGGAGATTCTCGCCACTGCCGCCGGCATGGCCGACCGGGCCCTGCGGGTGCTGGCCCATGCCTGGCGGGAGCTTGCGCCGCACGACGCGGTGCCGGCAAAGCAGGAACCGCCTGCTGTCGGGGCGGCGGCTGACATCGGCGAGGAGGAACTCGTCTTCGCCGGCTTTGCCGGCATGATCGATCCGCCTCGCGAGGAGGTTCGGGCCGCGGTTGAAACCTGCCGCTCGGCCGGCATCCGTCCGGTGATGATTACCGGAGACCATCCCGCCACCGCCGTTGCGATCGGTCGGGAACTCGGGCTTGTCGACGATGCCGATGGTGATCGCGCGGTAACCGGGGCCGACCTCGACAGCCTCGACGACGATGCCCTCGTTGAGACGGTCGACCGGGTGGCGGTCTACGCCCGGGTGTCGGCTGAGCACAAGCTGCGGGTGGTGCGGGCCTGGCAGCGCCGCGGCCAGGTGGTGGCGATGACCGGCGACGGCGTCAACGACGCCCCGGCGGTACGGGCGGCCGATATCGGCATCGCGATGGGGGTGACCGGCACCGATGTCACCAAAGAAGCCTCCGACATGGTGCTGACCGACGACAACTTCGCCTCGATCGTCAGCGCGGTCGAGGAGGGCCGCGGCATCTACGACAACATCCAGAAGTTCATCCACTACCTGCTCTCCTGCAACGCCGGCGAGGTGATCCTGATGTTTGTCGCGGCGATCGCCGGCTGGCCGGCCCCGCTGGCGGCGATCCAGATCCTCTGGCTGAACCTGGTCACCGACGGTCTGCCGGCTCTGGCCCTCGGCCTTGAGCCACCCGAGCGGGACATCATGAAGCGGTCGCCGCGGCCGCCCCGCGAGCCGGTCATTCCGCCGCGGCGGGGGCTGTTGATCCTGGCCCATGGGCTGCTCGTTGCCATCGTTTCGATCGCCGCCTTCTGGCTGATCTGGCAGGGCGAGGCCTGCCGCGAGGCCGAGGCCCGGACGATCACCTTCTGCGTCGCCGCCTTCGCCCAATTGTTTTTCGCCATCGGCTGCCGCAGCGAACGGCAGACCGCTCTCGGCCTCGGCTTTTTCAGCAATCCGTGGCTGCTGGTGGCCATTCTCCTGTCCGGCCTGCTGCAGCTTGCCGTGGTGCTGCTGCCGGGCGTGCAGTCGGTCTTCGAGGTTGAGCAGGCGGTCGCGGTCGAGTGGCCCTTGGTCCTGGGCCTCGCCCTGATTCCGGTGACGGTGATCGAGTTGGCGAAGCTGCTGCCCTGGCCCGGGCGGGTGCAAAGCGGTGGTTCCGTGGCAGGAAGTGTGCGATGATTCCCCCAGGCGAAGGCGGCCGAGGCTAGCCGCTGCTGCCGTCCCCTCCTCGCGAGCCTGCAATCGATGATCAAACGCATTCTGGTCGGTCTGGGCACCAGCCGCTCGGCTGAATCGGTCGTCAGCCACGCGGTCGAACTGGCGAAGGCCAATGGGGCGGAACTGCTCGGCTTGGCGGTGATCGACCAGACCCGACTGGAATGGACCGGCCCGCGGCCTATCGGCGTCGGGGTTGAGGCGCTCACGGCCGAACTGCGGCACGACCGGATGGAGAAAGTCGCTGCTGAGATCGCGAAGGCCAATGAACTCTTCGCCGGCAAGTGCGGCGAGGCCGGCGTGACCCATCGCACCTGTGAGCGAACAGGCGATCCATTTGAGATTGCCGCCGATCTGGTGCGGTACCACGATCTCTGCGTGTTCGGGCTCAGCGGCCTGTTTGAACACGATGTGGTGCCGGAGCCAACCGACAGCCTCGAGCGTCTGGTGGCAGCCGGTGTCCGGCCGATCATTGCCGTCTCCGGCAGCTATCGGCCGATCGGTCGGGTGCTGGTGGCCTACTCCGGCTCCCTCGAAAGTGCCAAGACCTTCAAACACTTCGTGCAGTCAGGCCTCTATCCCAACGCGGCGGTGCGGGTGATTCACTTCGGCCGTGACGCGGCCGCCTGCCAGCGGCGGCTGGAAGCGGTGCAGGGCTACTTCGAGGCCCACGGCCGGGATGTCGAGACAGATTTTGTGGCGGGGGATCCCTCTCGTGAACTCGTGCCCTACGCCCAGGACTGGGGGGCCGACCTGATCGTCGCGGGCAACTCGGCCAAGAACCTCCTGCTCCGGAAACTCTTCGGTGAGACAGCCCTGCAACTGCTGCGGGAAAGCCCGCTGCCGTTGTATTTGGCGCAGTAGGCTGGCGGCCGCCGCCGGCAATTCACCAGAGGCGGGCTCGGTGAGCGACCGAATTGGCAGAGGGTTCACACCGCGACGATTGTCGCCCGGGATCAGTTTGACATTTGCCTGCTGCGGCCTATTACAAGAAGTGGTGGAAACCTCGCTCGCTGCACCCCTCGGACGTTGGGAGAATTTTGATGGTTGACCGCACGCCCACTGCCCTGCCGGCGCAGACCGAAGTCGCCGTCATCGGCGGCGGCCCGGCAGGGGCGACGGCCGCGACGATCGCCGCCCAGCAAGGCCGCTGCGTCATGCTCTTCGAGCGGGAGCGGTTTCCCCGGTTCCACGTCGGTGAATCGCTGATTCCGGAAACGTTCTGGACGCTCAACCGGCTGGGCATGGTCGCGCGGCTGCGGGGCAGCCCGTTTGTCGAAAAGCATTCGG
>CAZIQV010000042.1:0-10314 GCA_964541275.1 uncultured Chitinophagaceae bacterium
GCCGTCGAGCACGCTCTGGAAATTGCCGACATAATGGCCGGTTCGATGGTCCTTCACGCGCTGGTCGGGATGCAGGAAATAGTTGCGAATCTGCGAGCCAAAACCAGTTTTGGGCTGCAGTTTGTATTTTGCCAACTGCTCGGCTTCGCGTTTTTCCTCGTCGAGCCGGGCGAGCCGAGACCGGAGCATCTTGATCGCCGTGGCCCGGTTCTTGTGCTGGCTGCGTTCGCTCTGGCACTGCACCACAATGCCGCTGGGAAAGTGCGTCAGCCGGATGGCGCTGGAGGTCTTGTTGACATGCTGGCCCCCGGCTCCACTGGCCCGGAAGACGTCTTCGCGGATGTCTTCGTCGCGAATTTCGATGTCGGTGTCGTCATCGCCGATTTCCGGCGAGACGTCGACCGCCGCAAAACTCGTCTGCCGCTTTCCCTCGGCGTTGAACGGGCTGATTCGTACCAACCGGTGAATCCCCATCTCGCCGCGGAGATAGCCATAGGCCCAGGGGCCGCGGACGGCGATGGTGGCATTTTGGATGCCGGCGACGTCGTCGTCCTGCCGGTCAAGCAGTTCGACAGCGAGATCTCGCTTGTTCGCCCAGGCGGTGTACATCCGCAGCAGCATCTCGGCCCAGTCGTTGGCGTCGGTGCCGCCGTCGCGGGCATGGATCGAGACGAGCGCGTCGCAGGCATCGTGCGGACCCGACAACAGCGACGTCAGTTCGAGTTGGTCGACGAGTCGTTCAACCCGTTCGGTCTCGGCGACGAATTCGGGTTCAAGCGACTCATCCTCCCGCACAAGTTCGGCGAGAGCCTCAAGATCGGCTGCTGCCGCGATCGTTTCATCGAGCGGCTTGAGCACAGCGTTGATCTGCTTGAGTTCCGCGACCGTCAGCTGGGCCTTGTCGGCGTCATTCCAGAAGTCGGCCTCGCCCATCCGCGCTTCAAGCCGGGCGGCAGCGGCTGTGCGGCCAGCGTAGTCAAAGAGAGTCTCGCAGTTGGAGGAGCCGGCCGCGAATCTCGTCTGCACGGTGGAAAAGCGTTGTATCCATGGGCCAGATTCTACGGCCAGCGGCCGCGGAAGAAAAAGGGGCCCGACGCAATCCCGGCACGGTGCCGCTACAGCCGTTCGACGCGGTTGCCGGGAATCCGGCGAATCAGCCGCCGGATTTCGAGGGCGGCCAGTGTCGCCAGCAGCCGGGATGGTTCCAGCCGAGCCGTCACTCCGACCGCATCGATGTCAGCGGCGGCGTCGCCGTCGGCGGTGCGGTCGATCGCCTGAAGAACCTGCCGCTCGATTTCATCGAGTTGTAGCTCAGCCGGGTGTCGCACCTCGCGGCCGGCCGGATCGGTCACCTTTTCAAACAAAGGGCCGAGGTCTTCGAGAATCTCATCGACGTTCGCGACCAGCGTCGCGCCGTCGCGGATCAGCCGGTGGCAGCCTCCCGAAACCCGGCAGTCGATCGGCCCCGGGACGGCAAAAACCTCGCGGCCCTGCTCGCCGGCCAGCCGGGCGGTGATCAAGGCCCCGGACCGCTCAGCCGCCTGCACCACGACCGTGCCCAGCGACAGTCCGGAGACGATACGATTGCGTCTGGGGAAGGCTCCCGGCTGCGGCTCGGCAAAAGGCGGCGACTCGCTGATCAACGCGCCGTGATTGATGACGTCGCGGGCGAGGTCGCGGTGTTCCGGCGGATAGATTTCAAGCAGCCCGCTGCCGAGCACCGCCAGTGTCCGGCCGCCCGCTGCAATCGCCCCGCGGTGGGCTGCCGCGTCGATGCCGCGGGCCAGCCCGCTGACGACGGTGCAGCCGGCTCGGGCGAGCCCGCCGGCCAGTTGTTCGGCGACCCGCTTGCCATACCCGGTGGCGTGCCGGGCGCCGACAATCGCCACGGCCAGGCCATCGCTTGGCGCAAGCTGGCCCCGAACAAAGAGCAGATCGGGCGGATCGTCGATCTGCGACAACAGCCGAGGGAACCCGGGAGCGTCCTCCAGGAGGACGTCAATCTGGTGCCGGCGGCAGTCGGCCAGCAGTTTTTCGGCAGCGGCGGTGCCAGCGTCGTTTTGCAGCGAGGCCGCGGCTTTCCGCGTCATCTGCTCGACGGCGGCGATTTCCCGACTGCCAGCCGAGAAAATCGCCTCGGGCGAGCCGAACCGCTCCAGCAGCCGTCGCCGTAGGCGGCTTCCGAGACCGGGCACGGCCGCCAGCCGCAGCCGGCCGACGAGATCGTGTCGATCCGCGTCAAGAGTCGGGAACGTGTCGACGCTGGCAGGCATGAGCAGTCCTCCGGTTGAGTGAATGAATGTTCACTATACCGCAGGATCGTGAAGCTGCAATTGTTTTCCGCTCCGCGTCGGGACCGCTGGCTGTCAGCTGCCCGCCTTGAGTTCCGCCAGGTGCTGGGCGGTGTCGACAAGCCGTTCCCAGTTGGCCTCGACGTATTCCGGGGGTCCGCCCATCTGAGCGACCGCGACGGCGACCTCTTCGGTCGGCACCATTTCGATCGCATCCCAGGGGCAGACCTTTAAGTCGTAAGGATTCGACTTTTTGCCCGGGATGTGCACGCACACCTCGCAGCCGACGCACCGCTCAATGTCAATCTCGCACCAGCTCTGGAGATTGTGAAACTGATCGTACTGCTGCACCTTGAAAATGCAGTCGACCGGGCAGACCTCGAGGCACGACTCACAGCCGGTGCAGTTGTCGGCGTTGATCACCGCCAGCTCTTTCGGCAGTTTTTTGCGGGGGCCTTGCTTTGCCATGGTTTCAGTATCGGTGGGTTGGGGGCCGGATCTGAATTCCCAACACTATAGTCGTGCAAAATCGCCCGGCCAAACCGTTTCGTCGCCGGGCCCTGCCGTCAGTCGGCTTCCGGCAGCCCGGTCGTCGATTCCCCGCGAAACAATTCCGCGGCCGTCTGCCTGGCCCGCACCAGCCGGGCCTCGCCACCGTCGAGCACGACCTCGGCCGGCAGCGGCTTGGAGTTGTAGTTGCTGGCCATTACGAAACCGTAGGCGCCGGCCGCCTCCAGCAGCAGCAGGTCGCCGACCCGGGCCGGAGGCAGATCGCGGGTGGTGACGTATCCCCCCTCCTCCTGCGTAAAGATGTCGCCCGACTCGCAGAGCGGCCCGCCGACCGCCACCGGTTCGACTTCGTCGGGCACGCTGCTCGACGCCGGGCAGAGACTCATCGGATGGTACGAGCCATAGAGCACCGGTCGGGCCAGCGTGTGAAAGCCGGCATCGACGAGCAGATATTTCTTGCTTCCCTGCCGCTTGATCGCGCGAACCTCCGTGATCACCGTGCCCGACTCGGCCGTCAGATAGCGACCCGGCTCGATCTCGAGTCGAATCCGATGGCCGAAGGCATCCTCCAGCCGCCTGCGGGTGGCGTCCCAGAGTGCAAAGTAGCCGGAGAGATCAGCCCGGGTCTCGTCGGGCCGGTAGGGCACCGGCAGGCCGCCGCCGGCACTGATTGTCCTCAGCGATCGGCCGATCTCACGGGCGGTTTTTTCGAGCGCCTCGGCCACGGTCGCGAGGTGGGCCAGATCGGTGCCGCTCCCGATGTGCATGTGCAGGCCGGTCACCGCCAGCCCCGCCCACTCGGCCCGGCGGAGGGCCTCGGGCACCTCTTCGTGCCAGATGCCGTGCTTCGAGCCCTCGCCGCCCGTGTTGGTCTTCTGGCTGTGGCCGTGGCCGAAGCCGGGGTTGATCCGCAGGGTGACGTCGGCCCCGGGGACTCGCTCGGCCAGCTGTTCAAGCATGTCAGCGGAGCCGCAGTTGACGTGAATGCCGTGCTGCACGACCGCCTCGAGGCTTTCCCGGTCGAAAATGTCGGCGGTGTAGACGATTGGATGAGCCGGCGGCAGGTCGTCGCTGCCGACTGCTTCCGGGGCGGTCGGGTAGCCGGCGGCGATCGCCCGGGCGATTTCTCCGTGGCTGACGGCATCGACCAGGACACCCTCGCGGCGGACCAGATCGAGCACTGCGAGATTTGAGCAGGCTTTTTGGGCGAACCGGACGGTGTCCCAGGCGGCGAGGTCGGCGCACCGCCGGCGGATGACGGCGGCGTCGTAAACATACAGCGGCGTGCCGTACCGCTCAGCCAGCTTGCGGACCTCGACGCCGGCCAGCTGGCGGCGGATGCCGGGGGGCTGGCTCGCAGCTGCGGTGGCGGCTTCAACGTGATCGGCAGTGTTGGGAGCGTTCATGGCGGGCGGGGAGTGGTTTCCGGCAGAAGGGGAACACGCAAATGGTTTCGGCGAGAGCAGGCTGCGATTCGGGTCTGTCGCCGCAGGAACTCGCCCTCGCCCGCACACGCGGGCAACAGCGAGGGATGGTTTTTGCCACCCCACGTGAGTCTACCAGCCTGCCGGGACGCTGACCGGCTATCTTGAAAGGCCGCATGACGTCTTCCGCCAATATTTCTGACGCTGATCACGGTGCGGAGAGAGGCCCTCTCTGTCCTGATCTTTCATCCGCTGCCGGCCTGCCGCCGGGCCGGCGAACGCCCCAATTGCGGGCCAATCAGCCGCCCGCCGGGCGACTGCGGCTCCAGGTCTACCTGTACCTCGGCACCTGCCTGACGACCTTCGCCGCCGGCACGGTCGGCTGGCAGCCGCTCATTCTCGGCATCGACGACACCTTCTGGGCCGACGTCGCCGCGCACTGGTCACGCGGCCTCACGTACATGCTCGCGGTGATGACAATCCTGACGGCGCACGAAGCGGGGCATTTCCTCGCTGCCCGCCGGCACGGCATTCCGGCGACGCTGCCGTTTTTTTTGCCGGTTCCGGTGCTGCTGACCGGCACCCTGGGGGCGGTGATCGGCATGGAGGGCTCGCGGGCCGACCGCCGCGAACTCTTCGACATCGCGCTGGCTGGACCGCTGGCGGGCCTGGCGGTCGCGGTTCCGGTGCTGGCCGCAGGGCTCGCCATCGGCAGCCCGACGACCGCCAACCCGTTCTCCCTGCCGCTCTTGGGCCGTTGGCTCGAGGCTGTGGTCCGGCCCGATCTGGCTGCCGGGCAGACGATCGCCCCCAATCCGCTGCTGCTGGCCGGCTGGGTGGGACTGCTGGTGACCGGGCTGAACATGATCCCGATCAGCCAACTCGACGGCGGCCACGTCTGCCACGCCCTCTGCGGCCGCCGGTCCCACCTCGTCACGCGGGGCGTGCTGCTGGCGGCGATTACCGGCATCATCGTGTTTGGCGGCTATCATTGGGTGGCGATGGTCGTGATCATCACCCTGATGGGGGTCGACCATCCGCCGATTCGCAACGAGCACGTTCCCCTCGACTCCTGGCGTCGGGCCCTCGGAGTGGCCTCCTGCCTCATTCCGATCGCGACGTTTATGCCAGAGCCGCTGAAGCTGCGGTGATCGACAATCGTTCGTTGACGCCCCCAGACGACCCCCGCACAATGTGATCGACGAGGCGGCTCGCATGCCGCTCCAGCCGTGAGGACAGTCCGAGGAGGTGACGCGTGAATTTCATCGAACTGGAAGATCCCGAGATCTGGTCGGCCATCGCCGACGAGCAAACCCGGCAGGCCGAGGGCCTGGAGATGATCGCCAGCGAGAATTTCACCAGCCCTGCTGTCATGCAGGCGGTCGGCAGTGTGCTGACCAACAAATATGCCGAGGGGTACCCGGGCCGCCGCTACTACGGCGGCTGCGAGTATGTCGACAAGGTCGAAGACCTTGCCCGTGACCGGGCCAAGCAACTCTTTGGCGCAGCCCATGCCAACGTCCAGCCGCATTCCGGCAGCCAGGCAAATGCGGCGGTCTATCTCGCCGCAATTCAACCGGGCGACACGGTGCTGGCCTTTGATCTCGCTCATGGCGGCCATCTGACCCACGGCATGCGGCTGAACAGTTCGGGAATCTTCTACCGATTTGTGCACTATGGGGTGCGGCGGGACGACCATCTGCTCGACTTCGACCAGATTGCCGGCCTTGCCCGCGAGCACAAGCCGAAGTTGATCGTCGCCGGGGCGAGCGCCTACCCCCGGGAGATTCCTCACGACCGCTTCGCTGAGATCGCCCGCGAGGTCGGCGCAAAACTGCTTGTCGACATGGCCCACTATGCCGGCCTTGTCGCCGCCGGAATCCACAACAGCCCGGTGCCGGTTGCCGACTTTGTCACCAGCACCACCCACAAAACCCTGCGGGGCCCGCGGGGGGGCATTGCAATGTGCCGGGCAGAACATGCAAAGGACCTTGACCGGTCGGTCTTTCCGGGCACCCAAGGCGGACCGCTGATGCATGTCGTCGCCGGCAAGGCGGTGGCCTTTGCCGAGGCTCTGCAGCCCGACTTCAAGGCCTATGCCCGGCAGGTGGTCGACAACGCCAGAACGCTGGCCGAGGCACTCGCTGCCGGCGGCGTGAAACTTGTCAGCGGCGGCACCGACAACCATCTGACGCTCGTCGACGTCACGCCGCTGGGCCTCGGAGGCAAACTGGCCGAGGAGGCGCTCGACCGCTGTGGCATCACCTGCAACAAAAACATGATTCCCTACGATGAGCGGAAGCCCGTCGATCCCTCCGGTATCAGGTTGGGCACGCCTGCCCTCACCACCCGGGGCATGGCTGCCGAGGAGATGCGGCGGGTTGCTGATTGGATTTTGCGGGTGCTCAAGTCGCCGGAGGACGAGCGACTAGTCGCCGCGACCCGCCGCGAAGTCGCCGAACTGGCTGAGCAATTCCCGGTGCCGGCAGCCCGGCTGACCGATCGGCAGGAAGTGGTGGCCTGATGTCCCCGGCTGGTGGCCGGACGATTCGCCTGGGTTTGGTGCAGTCAGCTTGCACCGCCGACCGTGAGGCCAACGTCGCCCGAGCGATCGCGGGCATTGCCGCGGCGGCCGAGCAGGGAGCCGAGGTGGTCTGCCTGCAGGAACTCTTCGCGGGCGAATATCCCTGCCAGGCTGAGGACCACGACCGTTTTGCGGAGGCCGAGGCGGTGCCCGGTCCGCTGACCGACCGGCTGGCGGCAGTCGCCAGCCAGCAGGGCGTCGTGCTGGTCGGCAGCCTGTTTGAACGCCGCAGCCCCGGGCTGTTTCACAACACCGCGGCCGTCTTTGATGCCGACGGATCGCTGGCGGGCACCTACCGCAAGATGCATATCCCCGACGACCCGCACTACTACGAGAAGTTTTACTTTGCCCCGGGTGACACCGGCTTTGTCAGTGTGCCGACCAGCCGGCTGCGGGTCGGGCCGCTCGTCTGTTGGGACCAGTGGTATCCCGAGGCGGCCCGACTGACCGCGCTGGCCGGCGCGGAGGTGCTGTTTTATCCGACGGCGATCGGCTGGCTTGACGGCGAAGAGCACCTGCATGCCGAACAGTACGAGTCGTGGGACACGATGCTCAGAAGCCATGCGATTGCCAACGGGGTCTTCGTCGCAGCGGTCAACCGCACCGGCCGCGAGGGGCCGCTGCGATTCTGGGGAGCGAGCGTGGTCTACGCCCCCAACGGCGAGCGGCTGGCCCGGGCCGCCCACGAGAGCCCGGCAGTGCTGCTGGTCGACTGTGACCTCGGCCGGATCGAATGGTCGCGGACCCGCTGGCCCTTTTTTCGGGATCGCCGCATCGATGCCTATGGTGGTCTGCTCGCCCGCTGGGGAGACGCCTGATGCCGGCCGCCACGGCAGCCTCGCAGCCCACTGCCGGCTATCGTCTGCCGGCTGAGTGGGAACTGCACACTGCCACCTGGCTGGCCTGGCCGCATCGGCGACAGACCTTTCTCGGTGACTTTGCCGACATCCCCCCGGCCTTTGTCCGGCTCGTCCGACTGCTGGCCGGCTACGAGCCGGTACGAGTGATCGGCACCGGGCCGGTGCTTGACGATGCCCAAGCGAACCTGCAGGGCATTGCCAACGTCGAGCTGATCGACATTCCCACCAGTGACTCGTGGCTGCGAGACACCGGGCCGATCTTCCTGCAGCCGTTGGCGGGCGGGCCGACCCTGGCAGTGCTCTTCGACTTCAATGCCTGGGGGGGCAAGTATCCACCCTGGGACGCCGATGCCGCCGTGGCCGGCCAGATCGCGGCCCATCTTGGCCTCGAAGCGGTACGGCCCGGCATCGTGCTGGAGGGCGGCGGGATTGACACCGACGGTGAGGGGACGCTGCTGGTCAATCACCGCTGCATCGATGACCCGAGGCGGAATCCGGGCCGGAGTCGTGATGAACTCGCAGCGCTGCTCAAACAGTCGCTGGGCATCGAGCGAGTGCTCTGGGTCGGCGGTGAACTGGCAGGTGACGACACCGACGGCCACATCGACCAACTGGCTCGATTTGTTGCTCCGGGGCGGGTGCTGGCGGCTCGTCAGCCCGACACCGCCGATCCGAACCACCTGCCGCTGGAGGCAAACCTGGCGTTGCTGCAAACACTTACCGATGCCCGGGGCCGGCCGTTGGAGGTGATCCCGCTCGATCTGCCGCCGCGGGTTGGCTTTGCCGGCGTCCAGCTGCCGGCGAGCTATCTCAATTTTTATCTGCTCAACAACGCGGTCATTCTGCCGACCTTCGACCGGGCCACCGATGCCGCAGCGGTCGCGACCCTGGCGACGTTGTTTCCCGGCCGAACCATCGAGCCGTTTTCAGCCCTCGAGCTCATTCGTGGCCGCGGTGCAGTCCACTGCGTCACCCGGGACCAGCCGGCGGGCTGACGGCGAGGCGATTCAATTGCCCCCGGTTGCTCCGGTTGCCCCCGGTTGCCCAGGTTGACGCCTGGGCCGGGCTTGCGACGGAGCGGCAGGAACGCGACTATCCGGCTCGCGGATCGCCGGAGGCGGCAGGGCCGCTGTGCCGAAGCCAGGAAAAGGTGTGCCATGGAACAGGTTGCCAATTTTGTGCAGGGATCGGTGTCGCTGCTGGCCCGGTTGATGATGGTGGCGGTCTTTTTGTTCAGTGCTTTTGACAGCAAGATCAGGCACTTCTCACAGACCGCTGAATACATGCGGAGCGAGGGAATCCCCAATCCCCGGCTGGCCCTCTTCGGAGCGATCGGACTAATCCTGCTCGGCGGGCTCTCGCTGCTAGCCGGTGCCTGGACCCGGATCGGCGCCGCCTTCCTGTTCGTCTTCCTGGCGGCGGCGACGTTTTACTTCCACGATTTCTGGATGATTGCCGACCCGGCCCAGCGGCAGCTGCAGGTCATCCAGTTCATGAAGAACATGGCGATTGGTGGAGGCCTGCTGGCGTTGATTTACGGCGGCGGCGGCCCTTGGAGCGTCGACGGCTGGATCGAACGGAAGCTGGAGGAGGTTGAGGCTGGATCGGCGCCCAGCAGCAGCAAGCCGACGAGCCGGTCAAAGGCCGCCTGATCGCCGGGGTGGAGCGGGCCGCCTTGCATCAAGCCGGCTGCGGTCGCACCGGTCCCATGCCGCCAGCTGGCTCGTAGCCGGCGAAGGCCTGATCGACCACGCTGAGGCCCCCCCGGTCGATCGTCTCGCGGACGCCGAGCACCCGGTTGACGCCGCCGGCTGGTGTGTCGGGGTCGGTGAACGCGAAGCTGATCTCGTAAGCCCCAGTCGAGCCCCTGCGGGCACCGGCGTCGTCGATGATCTCATAGCGGGAGTTGCCGAAGCCCGAGATGCCTACGTAATAGATTCCAGGCAGCCGGGCAGTGTGAGTGAGCAGGCTGTCGAGTGAGAACTCAGTGTCGTCGTTCTGGTCCAGCTGCCGGCCGTCAGCGTCGAACAGCCGCAGGAAGCTGTCGAGGGTCGAGCCCTCGGTCAGTGACTGGGCAGCAACATCGATGGTGATGGTCTGCCCTGCGGACAGCTGCACCGCGTAGAGGTCGACATCCCGCCGCCGTTCAGCGCCATCACCGATTCTGCCAGAGAAACGAACCGTCCCGGTCCGGGTGGTAACCAGCTCTGCTTTGTCGATCGTGCTGCCCGGTTCTTCCGCCGCCGTATCGACGACCTCCCAGGAGACGTCGGCTGACTCAGTCAGCAGTTCTCCCGCCGCAGTTGTGATGCCACTGCCGTTGGCCATCAGCACCAGTTCGTACTCGCCTGCTGCTGCCGTGATTGCCTGCAGCCCCGTGAGAGTCCAGGCGATGCCGTCCGTGCTGGTCAGCGGTTTGCTGTCGAGTGAGACCACCGTGTCGTCACGGGTCAGCACGAGGTCGCCCTTATCGAAGCCGGTGACCGGCTGGGTGAAGACGATCGTGAGCGACTCGACCGGCTCGGTCCGTTCCTCGGGGTCGACCGGCATGATGACTGCTTCGAGTGCTTCGGTTTCGACGCGGATCTGCAGTTCATAGCTGCCCGCATCAGAACGCCCCTCATTCCCGCTGCCGGCCTCAAACG
>CAZIQV010000043.1:0-10128 GCA_964541275.1 uncultured Chitinophagaceae bacterium
GCACTGGGCTCCTTCCGTCAGGCGTTCCCCCCCTCACAACAAGCGAGCGTTGCCCATGCCAGCCACATTCGTCCGTTCCGGCCTTCGCCGGCAGATTGATCCGACCACCTGCGAGCGGGACTACGACTCTGCCGAAGTCGAGTTCATGCAGGCGGTCGAGCACTACAAGCGAACAACCGGCAGACGGTTTCCAACCTGCAGCGAAATGCTCGGGATCGTGCGGTCGCTCGGATACGTCAGGGTTTTGCCGGCCGCGGGGAGCGCTGCAGAACCGGCCTTGTCCGCTGCCGGCCCGGCCGAATAGGGTTCCACAGCCGCTGTTGCGTCGGCGGCGGGCGACGAGGGAATCTGACGTGCCGCATCCTCCGCACTTCCTGCCGCCGCCCTGCCGTCGGCCACAGCTTTTGCTCCTCGCCCTCTTGGCGGTCGGCGGCTGCCAGCGGTTCACCGCCAGCGACTCCAGCGAAGGTGTGCGGCTCTATCAACAGGGGAACTATCTGGGGGCGGTCAACTCGTTTCAACGGGCTCTCGACCGGCAGCCGGGCAACCCTGACTGCTTCTACAACCTCGGGGCGACCTACCATCAGCAGGCGAAGCTGTTTGGGCGGCGGGGCGACCTCGAGACGGCCGAGCAGTATTACCACCTCTGCCTCGCCCGCGACCCCAATCACGCCGCCTGCCAGCGGGGCCTCGCCGTGCTACTTGTCGAGACTGATCGGCCCGCCGAGGCGACTGCCCAGCTCGAACAATGGGCCGTCCGCGAGCCTGATAACCCCGAGCCGCATGTGGAACTGGCCCGGCTCTGTCAGGAGCGGGGCGATGCTGCCGCAGCCGGGGAGCAACTCGACGCTGCCCTGGCCATCGCGCCCGACCATCCTCGGGCGCTGGTGGCCCGCGGCCAGCTCTGGGAGGCGGCCGGCGACCCGCGGCAGGCGATCGCCAGCTATGCCAGGGCCCTCGAGGTCGACCGGAACCAGCCGACGGTAATGGCCAAGGTGGCGACGCTCACCGGCAATGAGCCGGCGGCGACGCTGGCAGCGCGGCCGCCCTTGACACCGGTCTCGTCGTCGCCCCGCTGATCCCGGCGGCAGAGGGCCGCCCGTTGACCCTGCCGCCGACCGGGCCGTATCCTCACGACCGGTCGCAGCCGGTGCCGGCTTGCCGGCCCGGTTTTCGACGGAGACATTCATGGCGACTGTGGCTGACAGGCTCTTCAATTTCTCGGCTGGACCTGCCGTGCTTCCCCTGCCCGTTTTGGAGCGGGCCCGCGAGGAGCTGCTGTCGCTGCCGGGCGTCGGCATGTCGGTGCTGGAGATCAGCCACCGCAGCAAGGCCTTCGACGAGATTCTCGACCGGACCCTCGCCGATCTCGGCAGGCTCATCGGGATCGGCGACGACCATGAGCTGATTCTGCTGCAAGGCGGCGCCAGCCTGCAGTTTTCGATGGTTCCCCTGAATCTGCTCCAAGGGCAATCGGGAGCGGCCGACTACATCGTCACCGGCACCTGGGGCCGGGGCGGGCTCAAAGAGGCGCGGCGGATCGGCTCAGCTCACGTCGCCTGGGACGGCGAGGCAACCGGCTATGACCGGCTGCCGCAGGCGGATGAGATCAAACTCTCTGACCATCCTGCCTACGTTCACATCACCAGCAACGAGACGATCCAGGGCGTGCAGTGGCAGCGCCTGCCCGCGGTCGCTGAGGCGCCGCTGGTCTGCGATACCTCCAGCGACTTTCTGTCGCGGCCGATCGACCTGTCTCGATTCGGGCTGCTCTACGCCTGTGCCCAGAAGAATGCCGGCATCGCCGGCGTCACTGCGGTGGCGATCCGCAAGGATCTCCTTGAGCGTTCGGCCGACAGCCTGCCGGCGATGCTCGACTACCGCACGTTTGTCGCCAAGGGGTCGCGGCCGAACACGCCACCGGTTTTCGCAATTTACATTCTCGGTCTCGTCTGCGACTGGCTGCTCAATGAGGTGGGGGGGCTGGAGCAGATCGCGGCGCAGAATGCCGCCAAGGCGGCGGTGCTCTACGACACCCTCGATGCTTCGGGCGGCTTCTACCGGGGCCATGCCGCGGAGGCCTGCCGGTCGACGATGAATGTCACCTTCCGGCTTCCGTCGGCCGATCTTGAGCAGGCCTTTCTCGCTGAGGCTGCCGGCCACGGCCTCTCCGACCTCAAGGGTCACCGGTCGGTGGGGGGAATCCGGGCCAGCGTTTACAATGCAATGCCTGAGGCTGGCGTGTTGGCCCTGCGGGATTTCATGCTCGACTTCAAGAATGCCCGCGGATAGCCGCTCCAACCGGCGGGGCTGCCCGGTCGCTCGACCTGCCGGGAGCGGTGCTCGCCTGCGGGGTGTCCGACCCGCCAACCGAGTCCTGACGACGACCTGAAACCACTGGAACGCGGCCCCGGCCGCCGACGCTCGCCATGCCATCGATCATCGTGCTCGACAAACTCAGCCCCGACGGAATCGCCCTGCTCGACGCAGCTGCCGCCGGCGGGATCGATTACGAGGTGAAAACCGGGCTGACGGGCGGCGATTTGCGGGAGGCCTTGCTTCAGCACGACGGGGCGATTTGCCGCAGCGGCGTCAAGATCACCGCCGATGTGCTCGCCGGCAACCAGCGGCTGCGGGCGATCGTGCGGGCTGGTGTCGGTACCGATAACATCGACAAGCAGGCGGCGACGCGGCAGGGCATCGTCGTGATGAATACGCCGGCGGGAAACACGACCAGCACGGCCGAGCACGCCTTCGCGCTGATCCTCGCCCTCTCCCGGAATGTCGCGGCCGCCGACGCCAGCCTCCGGCAGCACCGCTGGGACCGCGGGAAGTTCATGGGTGTGCAACTCGCCGGCAAGACGCTCGGCATCGTTGGGATGGGCCGGATCGGGCAGGCGGTCGCCAGCCGGGCCCGGGCCTTTGACATGCGGGTGGTCGGCTTCGATCCGTTTCTGGCGACCGACCGGGCGGCGGAACTCGGCGTTGAACTGGTCGACAGCGTCCGCGAGATGCTGCCCGAGGTCGACTACCTCACCGTCCACACGCCGTTGACCGACGAGACCCGGCACCTGATCGGCAAGGATGAACTGACGCTGCTCAAGCCCGGCGTGCGGCTGGTCAACTGCGCCCGGGGAGGCATCTACGACGAGTCGGCGTTGCTGGCGGGTCTGCAAAGCGGCACGATCGGCGGCGTCGCTCTCGATGTCTTCGAGTCAGAACCCTGCACCGAGAGCCCGCTGTTCGACCTCCCGAACGTCGTGGTCACGCCGCACCTCGGCGCGAGCACGGAAGAGGCCCAATCACAGGTCGCGATTGAAGGGGTGAATCTGCTCACCGATTTCCTGAGAACCGGCACGGTGCGGCATTCGGTCAATTCCAGCCCGATCGACCCGGCGGCGCTCGAGGGCGTGCGGGGCTTTCTCAACCTTGGCTGGCGGCTCGGGGTTCTGCTATCGCAGCTCGACGACCAGCCGCCGAAGTCTGTCTCGATCGCCTACCGCGGTGAGATTGCCGCCCGGAACACCCGCCTGGTAACCGCTGCCTTTGCCGCCGGCCTGCTGGAGACCGCGCTGGAAGACGTCAACATCATCAATGCCGAGATGCTGCTGCGGGAGCGGGGCATTGAACTCGTCGAACAGACCCGCACCGACCCCGGAGCGTTCAGCTCGGTCGTCGCCGTCGATCTGGTTTCGGGCGAGCGGGTTCACCGCGCTGCCGGGACCCTCTTCGGCCGATCGATGCCGCGGCTTGTCCAGCTTGAGGGGCATCGTCTTGAGGCCTATCTCGACGGCACGCTGCTGGTGTTTACCCATCAGGACGTGCCCGGCATCATCGGCCGCGTGGGGACGGCATTTGGCGGCAGCGGCGTGAACATCGCCCAGATGACGGTCGGCCGGGCGGCACCGGGCGGGGATGCAATCGGTGTGCTCAACCTCGATCAGCCGCCGTCCGCGGCCGCCCTCAAAGACGTCATCGCCTGCGAGGGCATCTGTTCGGCCCGCGTCTGTACCCTTCCCGCAGCCGGGCAGCTGCCGTACTGGCTGGCATCCCCGCCCACCAGCGGCGGGTGACCCCGAAGGCGGACATGTCCGTTCACCACCGAACGCAGGCTCACCGGTGGCCGCTCGCTGCGGCAGTCGCCCGGGTGCTGTCCCCACCATCCGGGCCGGTGGGGCTGCCGGTTCGCGGCCAGCCGGCCGCAGCCATGCAATCATGGTCCGATGGCTTTTAAGACTTCCTCGGCGAACGTCCCGCTTTCCGCGACCCCCTATGGTAGAGGCTGGGGTGGCGGCGGGATCGGGGATCACGCCTGCCGTCGAGGTCGCCACGCTGGCAGCGGATGCCGACAGCCGCACCGACGGCCCTGCCGGACCACGCTGCCGCCCCGACCGTCTGCGACGCCGGCGGGCCCGGGAACCGCAGCGGGTTGGTGGGGCGGCTGGACACGGCTGCGTGCCGGAGCAGTGATGCTCCCGCCGCTGCTTGTGCTCGCCGCCAGCCTCTCCGGGGCGGCCGCCGAGCCGGGACCGGTTCCGGAATGGACGGCGGAGCGGCTTCTCGAGGCGGTTACCCAGCGGGGCTACCACGACACCACGCTGCTGATCCTCGAGCGGCTCGCGGAGGCTCCCGGGCTTTCGGAGCGGTTCCGGCGGACGCTCCCCCTGCGACGGGCTGCCGCCCTGGTTGCCACGGTTCGTCGCGAGCCCGATCTGGCAAAGCGGCAGGCGGTTTATGCGGCGGCCAGTCGGGAAATCGACCAACTCGCTGCGGCCGGGGAAGATCCAGCGATCGCGGCAGAGGCTGCCGTTGAGCGGGCACTGCTGCTGCTGGAGCGGGCACGACTTGCCCGGCAACAGGCCGACGACCCGACGGTGGCTGCCGCGGCGGCGGAACTGTACTCGGAGGGACTCACCGCCCTCGTTGCCCCCGACGGAAGCGGCCCGGCGGGAGGGTCGGCAAGAACGGCTGTTTCGCGGCAGCTGACGCGGGTCAACGGGGAACTGGCCGACTACCGTGATCGCCGCGTGCTTCCCCGGAAAGACCAGCGCATCCGCGATGCGCTCGAAACGCAGCGGCAACAACTCCGCGGACGGCTGATCCAGTTTCAACTGCTCGCCGCCGAGGCGACCGCCGAGCGAGCCCGCTGCCTGCCTGCCGGTTCGGATTCCCGGCGGTCGGGCCTCGACAAGGCGGTGCAGATGTACCGGGCGATCGAAAAAAAGCAGCCGACCCGGGCGGCCGGCCTCTGGGCTCGGGTCGAGGCGGGCCGGCTGCTGCTTGAACTCGGCGCCCGCCGCCAGGGCCTCGACGAACTCGAGGAAATTCTCAAGCTGCCGGCAAGCGAGGACCTGATCGAGCGGCTGCAGATTCGGGCCTTGGCGGCGAGTCTGGCCAGCTGGCTCGAGACGGCCGATCAACGGGATGACGCCGGCCTGACCGCGCAGTTTCGCCGCCGGCTGCTGAGCCTCGGCCCGCCGGAGAGCCTCGACGCCGACGCCACTGCGGCAAAACTCCGGGCGGCCCAACTGCTTCAGCGCCGGGCGGAGACGGTTCCTGAGTCGGATCGAATTCGCCGCAAGCGGCTTGTGGAGGATGTCCGGCGACTGGCGACCGACGTGGTCAACGCCGGCGGTGACGACGCCGTCGCCGCCGCTGATCTGCTGCGGCAACTCGATAACCGGGGGCGGGCCGCCGCCCGGCGGCTGCAACAGACCTACGAGGCAGCGGTCGATCGGGCCGGCCGGGCGTTGGCCGCCTATGAATCCGAGCCGACCGAGCCGCTGAGGATAGAGGCTGCGAAGCTGGTCCGCGAGGCCCTCGTCGCCGCCGGCAACGAACCGCCGGCGTCGGCCGCTGACCGACAACAGCAGCTGATGCAACTGCGGTATCAGCTAGCCTATTTGTTGTACGCTGGCGACCGCTTTCACGAAGCCGCCGCCCTGGCTGAGCAGCTCGTCATGGCCGCTCCCGCCGAGCCGGTCAGCCGGAAGGCGGCGACGATCGCCCTGGCGAGTTGGCAGGCCCTGCAGAGGCAGCCGAACGACGCCTGGAGCCGGGCGGCCGTCGGTCAACTGGCGCGGCTGACAGAGCTGTTGATGCGGCAGTGGCCGGAGGACACCGAGTCGGCGGCGGCTGCCATGCTGGCGATCGACCAGGCGGCGGCCGCGGCCGATCTGGCGGCGATCGACACAATCCTTGGCAGCGTTTCCCCGGCCAACAGCGATCGGCTCCAGGTCCTGCTTCGCGGCGGCGTGGCGATCTGGCAGGGCTGCCGGCGTGCGGCGGAAAAACCCGACGGCGGAAGCGGGCTCGCCGAATGCCGGGAGCGAGCCAGTTTCTGGCTCGACGAAGCGCTGGCCCTCGCCGCTAACCAGGAGGCGTTGCCCGCCGAGGTGGTTCCGGTGGCCGTTGCCGCGGCGATTGCCCGCTGCGAGATCGCGCTGGCCCGGGGAGGCGACGAGACCGCCCTGCTCGAGCCCCTGCTCACCCATCGGCGGTACGGTCCCTGGACCGTGCTGGCAGAACCGCGGCAGGAGTTCGCTGCTCCGCTGGTTGAAGCGGGCCTCACCTGCTGCCTGCGAGGCTTCACCGCTGCGGCGCGATACCAGCCCGCGGCGGCAGCGGTGGCGGCGCTGCGTCGCCTGGCGGCCGGGCGGGAGGAGGTCGCTGTCCGGCTCGCTGTCACGGCTGCGACGGTCGGCCGGGAACTTGGCGAAACCCTGCGGTCCCCGGCCGATACCGCGGCCGCGGTGCCGCCCCTGCCCGGGCTCGGTCTGCTCAGTGAACTGCTCGCGGTGGCCGCTGCCGACCCCGCGCCCCTGTTGGCGACGGGCTGGGCCGCAGCGGTCCTTGAGGAACTGGGCCGCGGCTCTGGGCCGCTCGGGTCGCGGGTTCCGCCCGCAAAGCGGCGTGATTTTCTCAGCCGGGCCGCCGTGGCGACCGAGCGGCAGCTGGCCGCTGCGGACCAATCGCGACGCCCGGCCCTCTGGCTTCGGCTCGCCAGCCTCCAGACGGCGGCAGGTCGACCGCGGGAGGCGGTCGCCCTGCTGGAACAGGTGGTGTCTGACGAGCAGGCGGGACGGTCAGTGCTGTCGCAGCGGGAAGTGGCCCGGCAGCTCGAAGAGGCGGCCGGCAGCGAGTCTGACCGGGCCGCCGCCTGTCAGCTGTTCCGCGCTGCCGCCATCGGACGGCAGGCCGCCGCTGGGGCGATCTGGGGCTGGGGTGGGCTCGCCGGTCGCATCTCCAAGCGGGCATTCGGCGATGATGACGACGAGGCCCTGCGGCTCCGCGAGCTCTATTTCGAAGCGCGGCTCCGGCTTGCGGCATGCCGGTTGGCCTGGGCCGACCGCGAAGCTGACGCGGCGACCCGCCGGAAGCTCCTCCGGCAGGCGGCGGCTGAGCTGGCCATCGAAGCCCGGCTGCATCCCGAACTTGGCGGGCCCGAATACCGGCAGCGGTTCGCGGAGCTTCGTCGGGCAATCGATCGGGAACGTGACCTGCCGGCAACCAGCCCGGCGGAAGCTGAGGAAGTGGAGGGACGCTGATGCCGCCAAGCTGTTGGGGGAGACTTCCCGCCGTGCCGCGGCTGGGTGAGATTCGGCCGGTCGTCGGCGGGTTTCGGCGCCGGTCCCGCGAACCTGCGGCGCGGGCTGACGCTCCGCGATCGGGGCAGGCCGCGGTCGGCGGTGTCGCTCTGCCCCGGCCCGCCGGGGCAGGATGCGGGCCCGCGGGGGGCGGCCGAAACAATCGGCCAACGCGATTCGCCGGTTCAGGAGTTCTGCTACGCATTCTGCTTTGCTCGACTGCCCTTGCTCTCCTGTCGGGTCGCGGTCGGGCCGCCGACCGACTGGTCACCAGGTCGGGATCGACGCTGGGCGAGGTGGTCGAGATCACGCCGGGAGCGATTGAATTCCGCCCGCTGGGGGCGTCGGGACGGCCGGACCGGGTCAGCGTTGACGAGATCGTCAGCCTCACGTTTGCCGACGAGCCGGGGCGGGTGGCTGAAGCGAGGCAGTTGCTCAAGGAGGGCGATCTCCCGGCGGCGGCAGCCGTCATCGACGAGGTGACGCCGGCGCAGCTGGAGACCGCTTCCGCCGCCGTCCGGGCCGAGCACGCGTTTATCAAGGCTGCCGCTGCCGGCCGGCAGGCGGTCGCCCGCGGCGACAACCTCGCGGCGGGAATCGCCGCCGTTGAGCAGTTTCTGGAACGCTTCAGCCGCACCATCCACCGCTACGAAATGCTCGAACTTGCCGGCGACCTCGAACTGGCGGCCGGCCGGCCCGACGCCGCGATTGCCCGCTACCGGGAGCTGGAAAGCGGTCCGCCGTCGCTGGCGATCCGGGCGGCCCGGCGGCAGGCCGAGGCGCTCCTCGCCGCCGGCCGTGCCGAAGCGGCGATGCCGGTCCTGGCCGCTGCCGTGATGCTGCCGGCCGCTGACCCTGCCAGCCAACGCGAGCGGTTCGCGGCCCAACTCGGCCAGGCGGACTGTCTGATTGCGGTCGACCGTCCCGCCGAGGCCGTCCCGGCAATTCGCGAACTGCTCGCCGCTGCCGAGGTGCCGCCGGTGGACGACCGGCAACTGCGGCGGCAGCTCTCGCGGGCGTACGCCCTGCTCGGAAGGGCCGCGCTCGCCGAAGGCCGGGAGCAGGATGCCTTGATCGCCTACCTGACCGTCGACCTGGTTCATGCTGCCGATGCGGAGAGCCATGCCGAGTCGCTGTTCCGGCTCGTGGAACTCTGGACCCGGGGCCGGTACCCAAAGCGGGCCGCGGAAGCCCGCCGGCAGCTTGAGGTCGCCTACCCTCAGAGTTCCTGGGCCGCCCGCCTCGCGGCGGAGGGCGGCTGATCCGTCCTGGAGACTTGGCGAAGGTGGCCCCGAGCCGGTACGATCCCGAGGGTTGGGTGAGCAGGGTCGTCGTTGCGACCGTTCCACCGACGAACAGGGATGTGACCAATGCTGCAGGACGCGTGGTGGCGGCGGGTGCCGCTGGTGATGGCGGTGATGGTAGCGGTCACGTCGGGCTGGCTCCCGCCGGCGCTGGCGCAGCAGCCAGCCGATCCAGCCGGTGCCGACGCGGTGGTGATGCCCGCCGCACCTCCGGCTGCGGCAGAGCCGGACGCCGAGACCCCCGCCCCGCCCCGGAACCTGCTCTGGTACTACTTCGGTGCCCTTGGCCCGACGTTTGTCATTGTCTTCCTCGGACTGTCGTTTGCGCTGGTCGCCCTGCTGGTGATGTGCTTTCTGCAACTGCGGCGATCGGTGCTGCTGCCACCCGAGCTGATCGAGGGCTTCGAAACGCACGTCGGCAACAAAGAGTTCCAACAGGCCTACGAACTGGCCAAGGCTGACGACTCACCGCTCGGCCGGGTGCTGGCGGCCGCACTCGTGAAACTGCAGGTCGGCTACGAACCGGCCCTCGAGGCGATCAAAGAGGTCGAGGCCGAGGAGGTGATGCGGCTGGAACACAAGATCAGCTACGTCTCGCTCGTGGGGGCCCTCGCCCCGATGGTCGGCCTGCTGGGCACCGTCAGCGGCATGGTGGCCGCCTTTTCGGTCATTGCCCAATCGGCCACCCAGCCGAAGCCCGCCGAGTTGGCCTCGGGCATTTCTCAGGCGCTGGTCACCACGTTGATCGGGCTCTGGCTGGCGATTCCCGCTGTCGCCTGTTTCAGCCTGTTTCGGAACTGGCTGGAGCGGTTTTCCAACGACCTCGACAGCGAGAGCCTGAGGCTGATCGCCCAGGTGCCGGTGGCCAAGAAATAGCCAGCGGGCGGCCGCGGGACCGCCGGGCGGGAAACAGCAGCGGAGGCGTGGCGACAGTGGCAGTCAAAACCGGCGGCCCGGCGGTGACCGAGGTCGATATGACCCCGATGATCGACGTCACGTTTCAACTGATCACGTTCTTCATGTTCGTGCTGAACTTCAGCGAGGCCGAACAGGACGAACGAATTCAGCTCCCCGCCAGCCAGCTGGCCAAACCGGCAGACGGTGTGCTTGAAACGCCGATTACCATGCAACTCACCGCCGCTGGCGGGGTGCTGTACGCCGGGGAGATTCTGCCGGTCGGCCAGATCGGCCGGTCGCTGAAGCAGGAGTGGGAAATCATCACGGCGGCCGGCAAGGAC
>CAZIQV010000044.1:0-10101 GCA_964541275.1 uncultured Chitinophagaceae bacterium
GGGCACCCGCGAAGGGCGAAGGTTCTGCGGACCTCGCCGCCGGCGTGCCGCGGCGGATTATCACCTCGACGGGCTGCTGGCTGTCGGCGGAAACAGCAACCTGGGTTCTCACGTTGGCGGGCCTGGGAAAACAGCCGGACGAGCCGCGGCCGCAGTAAGCTATCTCGCACCGGCGGAGTCTGTCCGGGGCCGGCAGGTTCAGGCCGCGGGCGGGGCCGCCGCCCGGCGGGAGGGATGCTGGCTGTGCGACGGTGGCCTGAATCGACGATGTTTTTCCGCCAGCTGATCGCTCCGATGATCGGACTGGTGTCGGCTGCCGTGCTGGCCAACGTGGCGGTGGCGGCCTGGCTGGCTGCCCGGAAGATCACCGCCCGGGCGGCGGCGGTCGAGACGCAGGTCACCACCGCTTTGGCCGCCTCGCGGGTGCCGCTGACTCCGCCGGTCCTCGCCGCGGTCCACAAGCTGACCGGCTGCCACTTTGTCGCCGGTGATCCGCAGGCGGCCGCCGGCGTCTGGGCCACCTTCCCGACACAGCCCGGGCAGCCACCGTGGCGATCATTTCTCAATGGCAGGGTCAGTCCGCCGGCGACAGTCAGCATCCCGCCGGGCCGCTATCGCCTCAGCCTGCTGCCTGGTGGCGGCGTTCGGCCGGAGCGGGCCGTGCTGCTGATACCGCTGCCGTCGGGAACCCGGGCCACGCTCGAGGCGGTCGCGCCGGTGCTCGTCGTTGCGGGCATCACGCTGGCGACGCTCATTCCCCTGGGGTTCTTGGTCACCGGCCGGCTCACCCGCCGGATCAGTGCGATCGAAGGGCTTGTTGGCCGAATCGCCGCCGGAGGCTTCGGCAGCCAGCTTCCCGCTGACTCGACCGGTGGCCGCCCCGATGACCGCGACGAAATCGACCGGCTCCGCCGCGGCGTGAATCAGATGAGCGACACGCTGGCAAGCCTCCGCGATTCCCTGGTCGCCGGCGAACGGCAGCGGCTGCTCGGCCAGCTGGCGGCGGGTTTCGCCCACGAGCTGCGCAACGCCATCACCGGGGCTCGGCTGGCGATCGACCTCCATCGCCGCCGCTGTCCACTGCCGACGCCAGCCGCTGCTGACGACAGCCTCGCCGTCGCCATCCGGCAACTCGACATCCTTGAAGAAGAGGTTCGCGGGCTGCTCGCCCTCGGCCGGCCGGACGAGCGACCTCCGGTCAGCCGAGTCGATCTGGCCGCGTTGCTCGCCGGGGTCCACGACCTCGTCGGGCCCCGGCTGGCTCATGCCGGGACGACCCTGATCTGCCGCTGCCCGCCGTTGAGCCTCGACGCCAGGGCGGCACCGCTGCGGGCGGCGGTGGTCAACCTCGTGCTCAACGCGATCGACGCCGCCGGGCAGGGCGGCCGCGTCACCCTGGCGGCGGAGCAGCGCGGCGACGAACTGGTGGTCTCGGTCGAAGACACCGGCCCGGGTATTCCTCCCCGGCTGGCCGACTCGATTGCCGATCCGTTTGTGACCGCCAAGCCCGAAGGCGTGGGGCTCGGCTTGGCGGTCGCCCGGGCGGTCGCCGAGGAACGGGGCGGTAAACTCAGGTGGGTCTGCCGCGGCGGGATGACGCGGTTTGAGCTCGGGTTTCCGGCCGCGGCGGCCGAGAGTCGGCCCGCAGCCGGGCCGCCAGAGGAGACGCCGTCATGAGCCGCATTCTGGTGATCGATGACGAACCGGCGATCGGCTGGAGCCTCCGCGAACTGCTCTCCGACGACGGCCATGCCGTCGAAGTCGCCCCCACGGCGGCAGCCGGCCTGGCTGCCTGCCGCACTTTCCGGCCGGAAGCACTGCTGCTCGACGTCCGGCTGCCCGACCGGGACGGCCTCGACGCGTTGCCCGAGATCCAGGCGGCGGTTCCGGCGGCGACGGTCGTGGTGATGACCGCCTTTGGTGATCTCGACACCGCGGTGCGGGCCCTCGATGCCGGCGCCTTCGACTACCTCCCCAAGCCGTTCGACCTGGCGACGGTCGCCCGGATCGTGCGGCGGGCCACCGCGGTCGACCGCCCGGCAGCCGCCGACGCAGCGTCAGCCGGTGCCCGAACGGCAAAGCAGCCGGCGGCCCCCCCAAGACTCATCGGCCGCTCGCTGCCGATGCAGACCGTCTTTCGACAGATCGCGCTGGTGGCGGCGGCCGACCTCCCGGTACTGATCACCGGCCCGACCGGCACCGGCAAGGAACTCACCGCCCAAGCCCTGCATCGGCACAGTCCTCGCCGCGGGCAGCCGCTGGTCACCGCCCACCTGGCGGCGCTGGCCCCGACGCTGATTGAGAGCGAACTCTTCGGGCATCGCCGCGGCGGTTTCACCGGTGCCACCCGCGACCATGCCGGCCTGTTTGAGCAGGCCGCCGGGGGCACGATTTTTCTCGATGAGATCGGCGAGGCCTCGTCCGAGGTTCAGGTCAAACTGCTGCGGGTGCTGGAGTCGGGTGAGATCCTGCCAGTCGGGGCTGCCGGCAGCCGCACGGTCGATGTGCGGATCGTCGCCGCCACCAACCGCGACCTCGCCGCCGCAGTGGCAGCGGGTCGGTTTCGAGCCGATCTGTTTCACCGGCTGCGGGGCTTCGTGATCGAGATGCCACCGCTGGCTGACAGGCTCGACGATATCCCCGACCTCGTGGAGCACTTCCTCGCGGCAGCCGCTCGCCGCGGGTCAGCTGCGGCCGGCCCCGCGAGACCGGTCTCCGGCGAGCTGCTCGAGGCCCTCGCCGCCCGACCCTGGCCCGGCAATGTCCGGGAACTGCGGCATGCGATCGAGCATGCCCTGGTGCTCGCCCGTGGCGGTCCGCTGGAGCCGGAGCATCTGCCACCCGCCGACCCGGCCGTGGCAGCGGTGAGGCGGCCGGCTGCCCATGATCCGGAGAAGGCCCTCGGCGAGGCTGCCCGGCGGTGGCTGCTGGAGGCCTGGCAGCACGATGCAACCGGGCAGCTGCACGAGCGGGCTGTGCGCATCGTCGAACGGGTGCTGGCCCGCGAAGCGTTGCGACTCACCGAGGGCAACCGCACGGCGGCCGCCCGCCGGCTGGGCCTCGACCGGGCGACGCTCAGAAGTCGACTCGGCGGTGAATAATTAGCCGTCCTGGTGATCGCTTCGTCGGCGACGGCCCCAAACCGGCCTTCGCTGGTGAAAAAATCGGCTGACACCGAGGCTGGCGGATTTGGCACAGCAACTGCACCTGCGGTGCTGTCCCAGTTTCGACCGACGCAGCAGCCCATCATGCGCGAACATCGCCGACATCCCCGGACGGCCTTCACCCTCATCGAACTGCTCGTCGTGATCGCCATCATCGGCGTCCTTGTCGGGCTGCTGCTGCCGGCGGTCCAGCAGGCCCGCGAGGCGGCCCGGCGGGCGAGCTGCAGCAACAACATCCGCCAGCTCGGCCTCGCCCTGCACAGCTACGCGACCGCCCGCCGCCATTTTCCGCCCCAGATGATCCATCAGGTCGGGACGGCGTTCGCCAACAACAACGGCTCGTGGGGACTTCATGGCCGGCTGCTGAGCTACATCGAGGAGGGAACCGCAGCGGTCAGGGTCAACCTCGAGGAGGCCTTCGACAAGGGAAGCAATGCCGCCAGCGGCGTTCCGACCGCCAGGATTCCGGTCTTCCTCTGCCCCAGTGAAGAACACGACACGGTGCGGATCAAAAACGGCAGCCCCTTCACCTACCCGCACACCTACGGGTTCAACTGCGGCACCTGGTTCGTCTACGACCCGGCGACCGGGGCGGGGGGCGATGGAGCCTTCTTTCCCAACTCAAAGCTGCGGCCTGCGATGTTCACCGACGGCCTCAGCAAGACGCTCTGCGTGGCCGAGGTCAAGGCCTTCACCCCGTATGTCCGCAACACTGCCGAGCCGGCGGCAACACCGCCGGGAACGGCGGCGGCGATCAGCGGCATGGCCAGCGGTCAGGACAAGCTCGGCCCCGACCTGCATCAGAACACGGGCCACACCGAGTGGCCGGACGGGCGGGTGCATCACACCGGCTTTACGACCACCTTTCCGCCGAACACCGTCGTCAGCCACAGCAGCGGCGGCGTCAGCTATGACATCGACTACAACTCGCAGCAGGAAGGGAAAAGCGCGACGGTGAAAACCTTTGCGGCGATCACCTCCCGGAGCCACCACAGCGGGCTGGTCGGCGTCGCGCTGATGGACGGCTCGACCCGGTCGGTCAGCGACACGATCAGCCAGCAGGTCTGGCGGCAGCTGGGCACCCGGAGCGGCGGCGAAGCGGCCCGGGTGCCGTAGCGGTCCCGGGCGAACGCCAGTCCACCCGGACAACACCCGAAAGCAGCGGGGGATTTCGGGGGTGATCGCTCCCTCCCGGCGGCGGAGCGATCACTTGGGGCTGCTCGCAGTGCGGCTTTCAGTGTGCCGGCCCGCCCTGTCAGGGGACCGTTTTGGTCTCTGCGGGGAGCAGGGCATATTTTTTCGCGCATCCGCGATCTGCTCTGATTACCCTCAGAAGATTGCAAAGACGCCACGCCCGGCACCGGGCTGGCCGCGTTTCCGCCACCTGAGTTGCTCGCGGTGATCCGATTGAGTGTTTCCAGGCAACGCCTTCACAGCCGGGCACGTGCCCTGCTCGCAGCCCTGGCAGTCGTGCCGGCAGGCCTGCCGATTGCGGCATCACCGGTCGAGCATGCGGTGAGACTGCATCGGGAGGACCCGCGGCCGGCCGGCGATCTTCCCGTCGGCATCAATCCTGCATCGCAGCCGTCGCCGCGGCGGCCCGCTGCCCGGCGGCGAATCTCCCGGCGGGCCCAGCGGCGGGCGGGTCGGCGGGCTGGATGGGAGGCTGATGCCGCCTGCGCCGGCCATCCCGCCGAACATGGACTCAGCATCCCCGTCGAACCGCACAGCGGACTGCAAATCCGTCATCGGAACATCGCCTACCCCGGCGGTTCGGACCATCACCGATTTGATATCGTCCTGCCGGGCGGCTGCCGTCAGGGTCCGGTCCCGCTGGTCGTCTGGCTGCCGGGAGATGATTGGACGGCAGTCGATCGCGGCGACTGCCCGATCGCCTGGTTGGCCGGGCACGGCTATGCGGTGGCCAGCGTCAGCTACCGGCCCAGCCCCGTCTGCCGCTTCCCGGGTCAGTGGGATGACTGCCGGGCGGCGATCGGGCAACTGGTCGCCGACGCCTCGTTGTGGAACATCAGCCCCGACCACATCGCGGTCGTCGGCCGGGCCGGTGGCGGCCAGCTGGCGGCATTGCTCGGGCTCAAGCCGGCCGGCACAGCCGTCGAGCCTGGCGGTTCCCCGAAGAAGACCGTGTCGATCGCCGCCGTCTGCAGCATCAGCCCGGTCACCTCACTGACGACGCTCGGCGACAATCACGACCGTCTGGCTGCGGCTGCCAGCCGGCTGATCGGCGGCCCGCTGGCCGAACTCCGCGAGGCAGCCCTTGCCGCCAGCCCGTTGAGCTACATCTCGGCGGACGACCCGCCCGTGCTGCTCATCCACGATCGCCGTGGCCGCCTGGTGCCGCCGAGCCAGAGTCAACGGCTGCACGCGGCGTTGCAGGCAGCCGGCGTTGAGAGCCAGCTGGTGATCGGGGACGACCCGACCGGGTCGCTCGACGAAACCAGCCGCATCGGCCGGCTGGTGCTCGACTTTCTTGACCGAAAGCTCTTTGGCACCGTCGAGAGCATCGTGGTCGACGAGCCGCCGGCAGGTCGCAGCGACGGCTGAAAATCGGGCTTGTCCCGAACTGGAAAACCATCGATTGTTTCCCGCGGCTGGCCCTGCAGACCGTCCGGCGATTTTTTTGCCAGCCGGCCACATCGTCCGTTCCCAGACACACCGCCATGCCGACCGACGCAACTCGGTTCAGTCGCCGCCATTGGCTGGCGACCGCTGCCGCGGGCGGCTGCAGCTTGGGGGGAGGCCTGCTGGCCGAGTCGGTCTTCGTGACTCCCTGCACCTTGGCGACAACCCGGCTCACCGTCGGTCGGCCGCAGGGTAACCGGCGGCCGCTGCAGCTGGCCCAGCTGAGCGATTTGCACCTCCGCGGCATCGGTCAGCTTGAGACCGATCTTGCCGCGGCGATTGCCGCCGCCCAGCCCGACATGATCCTGCTCACCGGCGACACGCTCGACTGCCGCCGAGGCATCGAGCCGTTGGGGGAGTTTCTCAGTTGGCTGCCCAGCGGTCCCGAACGGCTCGCGATCATCGGCAACTGGGAATATGCAGCCGGCCTTGAACCGGAGCGTTTCCGCCGGCTGCTGGGTCGACACGGCTTTCAGCTGCTGGTGAACGAGTCGGTGGCGCGGGACCATCACGGAGCAGCACTGCAGATCACCGGCCTCGATGACCTCGTCGGCGGCCGGCCCGCGGCGCCACCGGCTGCGGCCCTTCCCGACGGCCCGGCGGACCATCTCGTCCTCGCCCATTGCCCGGCCGCCCGCGATCGGCTGCCGCCGCTTCCCGGGCCTGACATCAGCCTGATGCTCAGCGGCCACACCCACGGCGGCCAGATCGCGCCGGCAGGCCTGCCGATCGTCACACCTCCGGGAAGCGGCGACTACGTCACGGGCTGGTATCTCGAGCAAGGCCCGCCGATGTATGTCTCCCGGGGCTTGGGCACCTCGACGATTCCGATCCGGCTCGGCGCCACCCCGGAACTGGTCCTCGTCGACTGGTGGCTGGGCGGCAGCACCGCCGCGTAGCCGTTACAGGCGGCGCAAGGGGCCCGGTCGCTCTTGCTTGTGCAGGCTTCCAGCTGCGATGGCCGATCTCACTGCTGGCCAGGATGTGCCTCCCGCTCGCGATCCCGTGAGTCTGCATCCGGCCGGAGGGTGGCCCCGATCGGTTCCGATCGCGGTGCGGATGCCGCCCAGTTCAGCCATCGCAGGAACGCCCCAGCCAACACCATGCCGAGCCGTCTTCGCCGATCCGACAATAGTCCCGCCCAGAATCCCCTGGAGACCTACCTCCGGGAAATCAACGAAACCTCGCTGCTGACCGCCGCGGAGGAAAAGGAACTCGCCACCCGGGTGCAGCGGGGTGACGCCGCCGCCCGTGACCACATGATTCGGGCGAACCTCCGACTCGTGGTCAACATTGCCCGGGGCTACGCCAACCGGGGCCTGCCGCTGCCCGATTTGATCGAGGAGGGCAACCTCGGTCTGCTGCGGGCGGTCGAAGGCTTCGATCCCAAAGTCGGCACCCGGTTCAGCACCTATGCCAGTTACTGGATCAAGCAGTCGATCAAGCGGGCACTGATCAACAACGGCAAGACGATTCGGATTCCGGCCTACATGGTCGAGATCCTCTCGAAGTGGCGGCGGGCTTCGGCGCGGTTGCTCGACATTCTCGGCCGCACACCGACGCCGGAAGAGGTGGCCCGGATGCTCGGGCTCGCCCGCAAGAAACTGCCGATCATCAAGAAGGCGATGCAGGTTCAGCAGGCTGGTCCCCAGACCGACCAGGCCGAGGGGGGCTGGTCGATCGGCGACATCGTCGAAGACGAAAACGCCCGCTGCCCGGCCGACGTGCTGCTCGACAACGACACCCTCCAGCATGTGCTCAAGCGGATCGACAAACTCGACGACCGGGCGGCGACGATCATCCGGCTGCGGTTCGGCCTCGGCGGCGGCGAGCCGATGACCCTCAAGGAAATCGGCGGCGTGCTGGGGCTGACCCGCGAGCGGGTGCGGCAGATCGAGTCGGAAACGCTCGCCGCGTTGGCGGCCGAAATCGACGGGGTGCCGCAGGCGACGATCAGCCTGCGTCCCGGCCGCCAGTTGCGGCGGGGTGCCTGAGACCGCTACCTTCTGGCGGTATGAATCTGCTCGACCATATCCGTGCCGTGCCTGACTTTCCCAAGCCGGGCATCATGTTTCGCGACATCACGCCGCTGCTGGCCGAACCTGCCGCCTTCACGGCGGCGATCGACCGGCTGGCCGAGCCCTGGCAGGCGGCCGCCATCGACGCCGTCGCCGCGGTTGAGGCCCGGGGCTTTCTGTTCGCAGGGCCGCTGGCGATGCGGCTGGGCGTCGGCATCATTCCGGTCCGCAAGCCGGGCAAGCTGCCGGCGGAAACGATCAGCCATCAGTACGACCTCGAGTACGGCAGCGACACCCTCGAAATGCACAGCGGAATCCTCACCCCGAAGTCGCGGGTGCTCATCGTCGATGACGTGCTGGCGACCGGCGGCACGGCAGCGGCCTGCGCGCAGCTGATCGCAGCTTCCGGGGCGACGGTGGCAGGCTGCTCGTTTCTCGTCGAACTCGACGGCCTCGGCGGTCGCGAGCGGCTCACCGCCCACCGGATTGAATCGGTCCTGCACTACTGATGCCACCGAGCCGCGGCGGCCACCGCTGCGGCCTTGGCAGCCGACAAAGCCATGTCCCGGATCGTCGTTGCCATGTCGGGCGGTGTCGACTCCAGTGTCGCCGCGGCGGTGCTCGTCGAAATGGGGCATGAGTGCGTCGGGGTTTTCATGCGACACGGCGGGCCGGCCCTGCCCGCCGCGGCAGGCGGGTTGCCAATCACGGAGCTCACCGCGACCCGCTCGGGCCACCAGGGCTGCTGCAGTGTGAGTGATGCAGTCGATGCCCGCCGGGTGGCCGACCGGCTCGGCATTCCGCTGTACCCGCTGGACCTGACCAGCGACTTTGCGGAAATCATCGACAGCTTTGCCGCCGACTACGCCGCCGGCCGGACGCCAAACCCCTGCGTCCGCTGCAACCAGTGGATCAAGTTCGGCCGGCTGTTCGACCATGCCGACGCGGTCGGCGCAAGTCACGTCGCGACCGGACACTACGCCCGGCTCATCGCGCCGGCGGTCGATCCCGCGGGCGTTCCGGAACTCCATCGCGGCCATGACACGGCGCGGGACCAGTCGTACGTGCTCTTCGGTATCGGACCCGACCGGCTCCGCCGCATGCTGCTGCCGGTCGGCGGGTTGGCGAAGGAGGAGGTTCGGCGGCGGGCTGAGGCCCTCGGGCTGGTGACCGCGGCCAAACCCGACAGCCAGGAGATCTGCTTCGTCCCGCCCGGCGAGCATCCGCGGCTGGTGGCGGCCCGGGTCGGCGGCTCGCGGGCCGGGGAGATCGTCGACGCCGCCGGCCGGGTGCTCGGCGAGCACCCCGGCATCGAATATTTCACGATCGGCCAGCGGCAGGGGCTCGGCATCGCCGTCGGCCGCCCGCTGTACGTGCTGCGGATTGAGCCGGAAACCTGCCGGGTCGTGGTTGGGCCCCGCCAGGCCTTGCCGCTGGATTCACTGGTGGCCACCGAGGCCAGCTGGATCGCCCCGGTGCCCGATGAGCCGTTTCCCTGTCTGGTGCAGTGCCGGGCCCAACGGCCGGCGGCCGAGGCGGTCGTCACCAGGCAGGGTTCCGACCGGTTTACCGCCCGGTTTCTCGCAGCCTCCGTCGATGCACCGGGCCCGATCACACCGGGCCAACCGGCGGTCTGTTACGACGGCACGAGGCTCCTCGGCGGGGGCTGGATCAGCCGGCAGCCGGCCACCGCCGACTGAGGGCGGGCCGAGCACTGCCCGCTGCTGCGGAGAGGCCCTCGACTGCGGAGAGGCCAGTAGCTGCGGGGATACCAGTGGCTGCGGGGATGCGTGTTTGCCCCGGCCCGAAATCCAACTAAGCTCAATCAGTGACTCAATCCCGACGCTGACCGAGGTTTCCCATGTCCCCAGCCGCCCTCGCCGTCCTCGGCGCCATTCTTGGCATCATCGCCCTGGCGACCCTGCTGCTGATTTTCAATTACGGGCAGATCTGGTTTCAGGCCTACTGGTCGAAGGCGACCGTCACCTTCCTCGAGCTTTTCGGCATGAGCCTGCGCAAGGTCAATGCCCGCACGATCGTCCAGGCGCGGATCATGGCGACCCAGGCCGGCCTCGGAACACACATTTCGTCGAATCGGCTCGAGGCCCACTACCTCGCCGGTGGCGATGTTCCCCGGGTGATCCGGGCTCTGATCGCGGCCCACCGAGCCGGTATCGATCTCGACTTCGATCGGGCCTGTGCCATCGACCTCGCCGGCCGCGACGTGCTCGATGCCGTCCAGACCAGCGTCAACCCCAAGGTGATCGACTGCCCCG
>CAZIQV010000045.1:0-10098 GCA_964541275.1 uncultured Chitinophagaceae bacterium
ATTCAGCTGTTCGGGAATTTGCATACAGCCTCTCGTTCACTCGCGCAGCATCGTCGCGACGGCTCGCAGTCACGCAGAAAAGCCTCTGCCGTACGTTGTAATGGTCCATAGGCATTATGAACAGCAAGCCCCATTGCTTCGAAGCCCGAAGCGCAAGCTGAGGGAAACCGCCCCATCGATCCGCAAACCGCATTCCCTCGGCTCGCGCCTCGGGCTTCGAGGACAGTGGTTCCGCGAGGCCTACCGGCACACCTCCACCCGCAGTCCTCCACCCGCACACCGCCACCGGCAAACCTCCACCTGCGGAACTCCACCCGTGAACCTCCCCCCTGCTTCGAAGCCCGAAGCGCAAGCTGAGGGAAACCGCCCCATCGACCCGCAAACCCCATTCCCTCGGCTCGCGCCTCGGGCTTCTCGGCAATCAGTTCCGCCCAACGCAACGGCAGAACCTGTGGCGGTGCCGGACGCCCGGCGAACACCTCCGTGGCAGCGTTGCTTTCCGCTACGCTCGCTCTGCTCCCGGCCTGCCCTGCTCGATGACAAACGTCGCCTTTGTCTCCAGCGGTGAACCGCGGCGGTCAACGAAGGGCGTCGCTCGGAAGTGGCTCGTCCAACTCGTCGGCGTCAGCTCGCAGGAAACATACCCGCGATTTGAGTTGTACCACTTCACGAAGTCGTTCTGCCGGGCGGCCCGTTCGTACTCCTCGATGTGGTTGCCACCGTTGCCGCCATTGTTCATCGAGGTGCCGACCAGTTCGGTGCCGACGAGCGGCGAGTTGGCATCCTCAAAGTCGAGCTGCAGGTCGTTGACCCAGTTGAGGTGGATGTCACCGGTCAGCACAACCGGATTCGGCACCCGCCGCTCGTGCAGGAACCTCAGCAGCCGCCGCCGGCTGACGTCATAGCCGGGCCACTGGTCCATGCTGTAGCGGCCCTCCGCAGGCGTGCCGCGATTCAGCGGCGCCACCATCACCTGCTGGGCCAGCACGTTCCAGGTCGCCGGTGATTGCAGCAGCGTGGCCATCAGCCAGTGCTCCTGCCGATCGCCCAGGATCGTCGCCCGGGGATCGAAGACCTTGCCTTTCAGCGGCTTCTGATGGTCGCCGTTGGGCTGGTCGGTCCGGTACTGCCGGGTGTCGAGCAGCGAAAACTCCGCCAGCCGGCCGAAGCGGCAGCTGCGGTAGAGCGTCATGTTCGGCCCCTGCGGGAAGGACCGCCGCCGCAGCGGCATGAACTCGTAGTAGGCCTGATAGGCGTTCATCCGGCGAGCCAGGAAGGCCTCGGGGGAAACACCGTCTTCTTCGGAGACCAGGTTGGCGTAGTTGTTGTCAAACTCATGGTCGTCCCAGGTGACCAGCCAGGGAAACAGCCGATGGGTCTCCTGCAGGTCCTCATCGAGCCGGTACTGGGAGTACCGCAGGCGGTAATCGTTCAGCGAGTTAATTTCGCCGCCAAGGTGCTTGCGGACGCGGTTCTCGGCACCGGCATACTCGTAGATGTAGTCGCCAAGATGCACGACGAGGTCGAGATCCTCCTGTTGCATGTGGGGATAGCCGTTGAAGTAGCCGACCTCGTAGTGCTGGCACGAGGTGAAGGCAAACCGCAGGCGTTCAGGCAGGGCAGCGAGGGCGGGGGCGGTTCGGGTCCTGCCGGTGGCACTGGTCTCATTGCCGGCATGAAAGCGGAAGAAGTACCAGCGATGCGGCTGGAGGCCGTTCACCTCGACATGCACCGAGTGGCCCAGCTGCGGCACCGCCGGCGTCGAGCCCTTGCGGACGATGTCGGTGAAGGCTTCGTCGGTCGCGACCTCCCAGCGAACCTGCACCGCCTCAGGCGGCATGCCGCCAAAGGGTTCCAGCGGCCGGGGGGCCAGCCGCGTCCAGAGCACCACGCCGTCGGGCTCGGGATCGCCCGAGGCGACGCCGAGGGTGAAGGGTTCGTCGGTGAAGGTCGGCTGCGCCACCACCTGGCCGGCAGCCAGTGTCGGCAGGGAAGGGATCGCCGAGACGGCGGCGAGATAGCGGAGGAACTCGCGTCGTTCGATTCCGTAGTGTCGCGACCGGAAGGCAGAGAAGGCCATGCTGGAACTCCTGAGAACGGGCCATCAGACCCATAGGCATACTGGCGACACGCTGGCCCCGGAAGTTTCGCAGACTTCGGTGAGCCACGCCAACAGATCGGGTGTTGTCGCGGCGGCTCACGGATGAGGTGGTCCGCCGGCGGCGACAGCATGGCACAATAGCGGGTGGATTGAGGAGTCGGCCGCTGCCAGACTGTCAGGACGGCGACGGCTTGGGCGACGAAACCGAATCTCAGGGGAGCAGCCTGACCATGAATCGGAACGTGAATGCATTGAGCTGCCTCACGGCAGCGCTGATTTTCTCGGTGAGCCTGACGTCGCTCACTCCGACGCCGGCCGCAGCGAATGACGCGTTCCCAGAGCCGTTTAATACCGAACCGACTGACCACGGGGCACCGCTGGCACCGGCGGAGGCGGCCGCCGCAATCGACCTGCCCCCCGGCTTCACCGCGACCGTGATGGCCGCCGAACCGGACGTGCAGAACCCGATCGCGATGGCCTGGGACTCCCGAGGCCGGCTCTGGGTGGCCGAGAACTACACCTACGCCGAGGCCGGTAGCCGGTTTGAGCTTGCGTTGCGGGATCGCGTGCTGATCTTCAGCGACACCGACGGCGACGGACGGTTTGACACCCGCAAGGTCTTCACCGAGTCGCTCCAGATGCTCACCGGCATCGAGGTCGGCCACGGCGGCCTCTGGGCGATCTGCCCGCCGCGGCTGCTGTTTCTGCCGGACCGCGACGGCGACGATATTCCGGACGGTCCCGCCGAGACCATCCTCGACGGCTTTGACGTGACCGGACCGAGCTACCACAACTTCGCCAACGGCCTGCGATTCGGCCCCGACGGCTGGCTCTACGGCCGCTGCGGCCATTCCTGCCCGGCCCGGATCGGCCCGCCGGGCTGTCCTGAGGACCAGCGGTTGCCGATGGAGGGCGGCCTCTGGCGATATTCAATCAACCAGCGTCGGGCCGAGGTGCTCACCACCGGCACGACCAACCCCTGGGGCCACGACTGGAACGCCGAGGGCGAAGGCTTCTTTGTCAACACCGTCAACGGCCACCTCTGGCATCTGATTCCCGGGGCTCACTTCGCCCAGGCCAACGGTGTCGACCCCAACCCGCTCACCTACGAGTTGATCGACCAGCATGCCGACCACTACCACTTCGACGTCGGTGCCGGCTGGCAGAAATCGCGTGACGGCAAGGCCAACGACTTCGGCGGCGGCCATGCCCACAGCGGCTGCCTGATCTATCAGGGCACCAACTGGCCGGCCGCTTCCCGCGGGCGGCTGTTCACACTGAACTTCCACGGCCGGCGGGCCAATCAGGAGACCCTCGCGCGGTCAGGCAGCGGTTACGTCGCGCAGCACGAACACGATTTTTTTCTCAGCGGCGATCCCTGGTTCCGCGGCATCGAACTGGCCGGCGGCCCCGACGGTAGCGTGGCGGTGCTCGACTGGAGCGACATCGGCGAGTGCCATGAGCGGGATGGCGTCCACCGCACCAGCGGCCGGATCTTTCGGATTGCCTCCGGCCAACCCGCCCTGCCGGCGGGGATCGAGCGAAACTTTGACCTGCGAACGCTGAGTGACGCTGATCTGGCCCGGCTCCAGCGGCAGGCCGACGGCTGGTGGGTGGCCCAGTCGCGGCTGCTGCTCACCGAGCGGGCGGCCGCGGGTGAAATCGCGGCTGAGGCGGTCCAGTTGCTGCACGCACAGTTCGACACCGCCGACTCGCTCGCCGCCGCCGACCCCAGGGTGTCGGCCTCGGCCCATCGGGTCCGCAGCCTGCTCACGCTGCATCTGATTGGAGCGCTGCAGCCAGACAGCCTGCTGGCAGATCTCAGCCATCCTGACGAACACGTCCGCACCTGGGCCGTCCGCCTGCTCACCGAGACCTGGCCGCTCGACGCCGCCCTCGGGCCGGTGGCCGTTGCCAGTGCCGCCACGGATCGCGTCAACGCTGACGCCCAAGGGCTGGTCGGCAGATTGACCGCGCTTGCCAGCAGCGATTCCTCCGGACTCGTCCGGCTCGCGCTCGGCTCGACGCTGCAGCGACTGCCCGTCGGCCTCCGCTGCGAGCTGGCAACAGCCCTCGTCTCCCGCAGCGAAGATGCAGACGACCACAATCTTCCGTTGCTGGTCTGGTACGGCCTGATTCCAGTGGCCGACGAAAGCCCCGCAGCCCTCGCCGAGGTCGCGGTTCAGTGTCGCTGGCCCACCACCCGGCGGCTGATCGTCCGGCGACTTGCCAGCCTGATCGACACCACGCCCACGGTGATCGATTCGCTGTTGCGCAGCGTTAGCCGGCAGCCCGATCCGCTGATGCTTGCCGACACGCTCGCCGGGCTGAGCGAGGGGCTGGCCGGCTGGCGGCAGGCAACCCCGCCCGCGTCCTGGCAGGAGGTGCAACGGGCAGTCGCTGCCTTGCCGGCGGCCGACCAGCCGGCCGAGCTGGCGCGGCACGCCCGGGAACTCGCCGTCCTCTTCGGCGACGGCCGGGCCCTTGCTGCCGTCCGGGCCGTTGCCCTCGACCGGGCCGCAACTGCCGACATCCGCCGGACAGCCCTGAGGACGCTGATTGAAGCCCGTCCGGCCGACCTTCGAAAAACCTGCGAGCAATTACTCAACGATCGCACCGTTCAGGCCGAGGCGGCCCGAGGCCTCGCAGTCTTTGATGATCCGGCAGTTGCCCGACTCTTGGTCAACGCCAGCCGTCGGGCCCGCGGGCCGGCGCGGGAGGCGATCCTCTCCGCCCTCGTCTCCCGCGTCACCTTTGCGACCGCCCTAGTCGAAGCTGTCGAGAACGGCCAGCTCAAGCCCGCCGATCTCTCGGCAGCAACCGTGCGGCAGATCCACACGCTTGGTGATGCCGCTCTTTCCCGGCGGCTGACAGCCGCCTGGGGACAGATCCGCGAGAGCCCGGCTGAAAAGCAGCGGCAGATCGCCGACCTCACCGAGCTGCTGACGACCGCGGACGACCAGCCGGTCAATCTGCCGGCCGGCCGGCTGCTGTTCCAGCAATCCTGCGGCAACTGCCACCGGCTCTACGGCAGCGGCGGCGACCTCGGGCCCGACCTGACCGGCTCGGGCCGGCATGATCTCGGCTATCTGCTTGAGAACATGGTCGACCCCAGCGCGGTTGTGAACCGGAACTGGCGAATGTCAGTGATCGCGCTGGCTGACGGCCGGGTGCTCTCAGGTGTGGTCATGCACCGTGACGCCAACACCCTCAGCCTGCGGACACCGCGGGAACTGATCGCTGTTCCGGTTGCAGAGATCGACGCTGTCTCGCTGACCGACCGCTCGCCGATGCCCGATGGCCTGCTCGACCAACTCAGCGAGCAGCAGATTCGGAATCTGATCGCCTATCTCCGGCACCCGACGCAGGTGCCGCTGCCCGAATCGATCAGCTCGGCGGCCGACCTACCGTAACTGCCGACCCGACAGCGGGACCGGTCAGACATCGCAGACCATCGCGGCCTGCCGCAGCGCGAGGATCGGATCGTCCCAGGTCGGAATGAACTCGTGGGCGACGAAGTCGTGATAGCCGCAGTCGGTCACGGCCTTCATGACCGCCGGATAGTTGATCTCCTGCGTCTCATCGAGTTCGCCCCGGCCCGGATTGCCGGCGGTGTGCAGGTGACCGATCAGGTCGCGGTATTCGTGCAGCCGCCGGATGATGTCGCCGTTCATGATCGAGACGTGATAAATGTCAAAGAGCAGTTTGAAATGGTCCGAACCAACCCGCCGGATGAGGTCGGCACAGAAATCGACATCGTCACCGAAGTATCCGGGATGGCCCTTCATCGGATGCGTCGCATCCCGCGAGTTGAGATGCTCAAGCACCAGGGTGATCCCCTGCCGCTCGGCCAGCGGCAGCACCCGCTTCCAGACCGCAATGCAGTCGGCTGCCGCGCGGTCGGGGTCCATTCCCTCAAATCGCATTCCCGTAAACGTGATCACCTTGCGGGAGCCGACCGCAGCCGCAACCTCAATGGCATCGCGGAGCTTGGCCTCGGTCTCATCCCGGTACGCCGGATTGCACGGCCCCCGGGCGAAGCCGTGACTGCCGACCAATGAAATCTCTAGGCCCAGTTCACGGACGGCCGGATAATCCTGTCGACCGATGCCTTCAATGCCTTGCAAACCAATCGCCCGCGCGTGGCGGGCCAGCGTCACTGCAGCCATCGGCTTGAAGCACCAGCCCATCACCGAGTGCCGGACGCCCTTGTTGCGGATGGCAAAGTCTGCAGCAACCTCGGCAGCTTGCAGATTTTCCGACGCCCGCCCCGTCCGGGTGGCAGCCGCGGCGGCCGCACCCGATCCAAGCAAGAGGCTTCGGCGGGAGCATGTCGACATTCCAGAGCCTCGTTTTCGGAAAACGAATCAAACCTTAAGCCATCGCCACAGCGGACCGCCTGCGGCACCATACTAAGCTTTGTTGAGGAACGACATTGGTTTCCCGATCTCAGATGTTGTTTGCCCGATCCCAACCAATGCTGCAACATTTGGCTCTGGAGGAATGTGACCACTGATGAATGCCGGAACTATTTGCCGCGTGAACGCTCTGGCATGCCTGCGATTCGCCACCGTGCTGGCAGCCGGGCTGGCGGGGCTCGTAACTGCCGCACCGCCAGCGTTCGACCGCGACATCCGGCCCATCCTGCGGGCGTCCTGCACCCACTGCCACGGTGAAGAAGAAGAGCTCGCCGGTGGCGTTGATCTCCGGCTGCACCGGTTCATGCTGCAGGCGGGCGAGAGCGGCGAGCCGGTGATCGTGCCGGGGGACCCGGACGCCAGTCTGCTGATCGAGGTGATCGAGTCGGGCGAGATGCCGCAGGAGGGGCGGCCCGTCCCCGCGGAACAACTTGCCCTGCTCCGCCGCTGGATCGCCGCCGGCGCACCCGGGGGCGGACCGGAACCGGAGAGCCTGCCACCCGGTCCCTACTTTGCCACTGCCGAAAAAGAGCACTGGGCCTTTCTGCCGATCACCCGACCGGCTGTTCCCGCGACGGCAAACCCCCGCGTGCGGAATGAGGTCGATGCCTTCATCAGCCGGAAGCTCGCCGAGCAGGCCCAGGCCGTCGGCTTCGCCCCCGACGCCGACCGCCGGACGCTGATCCGGCGGCTGAGCTTTGACCTGACCGGGCTGCCGCCAACGCCCGAGGACATCGAGGCCTTCGTCGCCGACTCTTCAGCAAACGCCTACGAGCAGCTGGTCGATCGGCTGCTCGCCTCACCGGCCTACGGTGAACGCTGGGCCCGACACTGGCTCGATGTCGCCGGCTACGCCGATTCGGCCGGCCATGCCGAGGCAGACTCGCTGCGTCCCTACGCCTGGCATTACCGAGACTACGTCATCAACGCGTTCAACACCGACAAGCCGTGGGACCAGTTCCTCACCGAGCAACTCGCCGGCGATGAACTTGCGGGGGTCGTTCACGGCGACACCGCCGAGGCGATCCTCGACCCGGCGCGGCGCGAGCAGTTGACGGCCACCGGGTTTCTGCGGATGGCCCCCGACGGCACCGGAGACAAGGTGGCTGACGTCAAACTTGCCCGAAACGAGGCCGTCGCCGAACAGCTCAAGGTCGTCTCGTCAGCCCTGCTCGGCCTCACCGTCGGCTGCGCCCAGTGCCACGACCACCGCTTCGACCCGGTTTCCCAGGCTGACTACTACCGGTTCCGGGCGATCTTTGAGCCGGCGTTTGACTGGCAGAAGTGGCGATCTCCAACAGCTCGCAACTGCTCACTGGCCACCCCTGCGGACAAAGCCAAAGCGGCCGAGATCGAGCAGCAGGCCAAGGCGATTGAGGCCGAAGCGAAGGTCCTCGAGAGAAAATTTCTCGATGAGATTTTTGAGAAGGAAATCCTCAAACTGCCCGAGGATGTCCGGGACGCCTATCGGGAGGCCCGAGCCACGCCCAAGAACAAGCAGTCGCCGGCACAACAGGCCCTGATCAAGAAATACCCCTCTGCCCTCGCCCTCTATTCCCTCAATCTCTACGACAAGAAGGCAGACAAGCAGGTCAAAGACCTGCGGGCAAAGGCAACGGCGCTCCGGAAGACCAAGCCTCCCGAAGACTTCGTCATGGCCACCACCGAAGTCCGCGGCCGGGTCCCGGCCATGCAGGTCTTTTATCGCGGCGATCATGAGCAGCCGCGGCAGGAGGTGCCGCCGGGCGAGCTGGCCGTCCTGGCGACTTCGGCAGTCGAGCCCCTGAGGCCGGCCGAGCCGACGGGCGGTTCGAGCGGTCGGCGGCTGGCCTACGCCCGCTGGCTGACCAGCGGTGAGCACCCGCTCGTCGCCCGCGTGCTGGTCAACAGGTTTTGGATGCATCATTTTGGCCGCGGGATCGTGTCGACCCCCGGTGATTTTGGGCTGGCCGGCCAGCGGCCGAGCCATCCGGAGCTGCTCGACTGGCTGGCCGACCGGTTCGTGGCGTCGGGCTGGCAACTGAAGCCGTTGCATCGGCTGCTCGTGACCAGCACCGCCTATCGCCAGGCATCCCGGCATCCTGAGGCGGTTGCGATCGATCCCGAGGGCCGCCTCTTCGCTCGCTGGCTGATCCGCCGCCTCGATGCCGAGCAGGTTCGGGATGCAACCCTGCTCGCCGCCGGCAGGCTCAACGGCCAAGTCGGGGGGCCGCCGGTGAGCATCGGCAAGGATCCCTACGGCCGGATCATCGCCGGCAAGGAAGAACTCAACGCCAACGGTGACGTCGTCAAGGTCCTGCCGGTGGGTGAGGAGGCCTGCCGGCGGTCGATCTATCTCACGGCCCGACGAACCACACCGGTGACGACACTGCAGACCTTTGATGCCCCGACGATGCTGCCCAACTGTGAGCAACGGACCTCGAGCACGGTCGCTCCGCAGTCGCTGTTCATGCTCAACGACGCCTTCGTCCACGAGCAGGCGACGGCGATCGCAAAGGAGGTTCAGAAGCAGGCACCCGGCGACCTCCGCCGGCAGATTCACCGGGCCTGGACCATGCTGACCGCACACGAACCGGAGACAGCCGAACTCGGCCGGGCGCTTGCCTACCTGGCCGAACAGACCGAGTCGCTGCGGGCCTTTCATGCCGCCACGGCCGACGCAACCGCCGGCAAGGCAGCCAAGCCGGCCGCTCCTGCTGCGGACCCAGAGGCCGAGGCCTTTGCCAGCCTTTGCCAGGTGCTGCTCAGTTCCACCCGGTTTCTCTACATCGACTGACCCGCCGACGTTCTCCCCCGGAGCCCACCCATGAGACAGTCCGCCGCCGGCCTCTGCTCCCGGCGTCATCTGCTGCAGGCCGGAAACCTCGGGATCGCCTCGTTGGCGTTGGCGAGTCTGCTTGAAGAGGAGGGACTGCTGGCCGCGCCTGCCAAGCCGGACCTGACGGCACCGCAACGGTTTGACACCCTGCCCAAGCCGCCACCGCAGCCGCCCCGGGCCACTGCGATGATCTCGCTATTCATGATGGGCGGGCCCTCGCAGATGGATCTGTTCGACCCCAAGCCGCTACTCACCAAGCATGATGGCGAGGCCTTCCCCGGTGAAATCAAATACGACAACGTCGCCCAGGCCTCTTCGAAAATCTTTGGCTCCCCCTGGACGTTCCAGCGCCGCGGCGACTGCGGCATGGAACTGAGCGAATTGCTGCCGCGGCTCGGCGGCATCGCTGACGAGATCACCCTGATCCGGTCGATGCACTCCGGTGTCAACAACCATGCCCAGGCGCTCTATGCCCTGAACAATGGCCGCAACCTCGCCGGCCGGCCGACCGTCGGGGCCTGGCTGACCTACGGTCTCGGCAGCGAAAGCCGGGACCTGCCGGCCTACATGGTGCTTGGCCACCCCCGGGGCCTGCCGACCTTTCAGGAGGAGCACTTCACCTGCGGCTGGCTCCCATCGATCTATCAGGGCACGCTGGTGCGGGCGGAGGAGCCGCGGATTCTGAATCTCGATCCGCGGCCGGCTCTTGCCGGCAGGCCGCAGCAGCGGCAGATCGAACTGCTCGAAGCGATCAACGAACG
>CAZIQV010000046.1:0-10069 GCA_964541275.1 uncultured Chitinophagaceae bacterium
CGGCGAACTCATCGACCGTGGTGAAAAAATGCCGATCGGGCCGGATCTCCAGCGGCAGCTTGGCCGCAGCCGCAGCCGCTTCCAGCGCCTGCCGCACCCGCCACTCGCCCGGCTCGGCACAAATCAGCCGTTCAGGACCACTCCCCGTTTTGGAGAGGCTGGCAAGGCTCGCCTTGAGCGCGGCAGCCAACGATGCCGGCTCACGAGCCCGTTTGCCCGCAGGGAGTTCCCGATAGTCGACCGAGATACCCTCGGAGATCAGCCGATCCCGAAAGTGCCGCATCGCTGCGACAAAAAGGGTGATTCTCGCCTTGTGCGTCCAGACGTGCGTCGATTCGTCGGCCACTTCGGCCATCCAGACACCGTCGACGAGCGGATCAAACCCGTCGAAGGCGGCACTGCCGCGGCTGAGCTGGTCTCCAAGAACGAGGATCAAATGACGCGGCATGACGACCAACCGGCAGACGAGGGCAGCGGGCGACTCGGGAGGCCTGGGAGAAAAAAAGCCTGCTTTATAAACCGCTGAGCAGCCTCAAGCCGAAACAGCGGACTGGCCAAATTTTCCCAGCCGGTTACCGATTTGCCGGCCGTGCGGTTGTTAGGGGTAGCAAGAATCATACCGCCCGCGTCCCAGCTGACGCTTTCGAAAAGGACGTTTTCCCCATGATTGCCCTCGCCAAGATCAACCGTCCGCGGAAAAACGGTTCTCGGACCGGCAAGTCGACCGTCTCGAACAAGTCTGGGAATCGATCAGCCGGCAAGTCGCTCACCCCCGCCGAGAAGCGCCGGAGAACAATCCTTGCCCGCAAGCGGGAAGCAGTTTTTGGTCGCGAGATTGAGTACATCGGTGGCGATGTCTTTCTCGAGGCAGACGCGGACCGCCTGGCCAGCACCCCGCCAGCTGATTCGCGGGTTCCATTGCAGCGATCGGTCGCCGAGGCGCAGGCTGCCGCGGGCCGATCACTTTCGCCCTACCTTGCCAGTCTCTATCAGACGCGGCTGTTGTCGAAGGATGAAGAGCAGTTTTATTTTCGGCGAATGAACTGGCTGAAGTTTCAGGCTGTGCAGCGTCGGGACCGGCTCGATCCGAGGCGAGCCACGATGAAACAACTCAAGCAAGTTGAAGGGTTGCTCGCCGAAGCCGAAACGATCAAAGCGATCCTGATCACGTCAAACCTGCGACTAGTCGTTTCGATTGCCAAGAAGTTCAACGAGCCGAGCTATTCGTTCGATGAGTTGATCAGCGAGGGGAATGTCGCATTGATGCGTTCGGTGGAAAAATTCAACTTTGCCCTCGGCAATCGCTTCAGCACCTATGCGACCTACGCAATTCAACGGCATTTTTTCCGAATCTCCCACAAAAGTCGGCAGCACCGCAGCCGGTTTGCGACTGACGATGAACCGGTTCGGGATCGGGCTGAGGAGCCGCGCGACGTGGATGCCTGCACGCCGGCACAGGTTGACTACCTGAAGGGCCTGTTTGGAAGATTTCTGGAGAAGCTCGAACCGCGGGAGCAACAGATCGTGGTGGCCCGGTTCGGCTTCGATGGCGACAAGCCGAAGACCTTCCGTGAACTCGGGGTCGAGATGGGGGTCTGCAAAGAGCGGATTCGCCAGATCCAGACCCGGGCGATTGAGAAGTTACGGACGATGGCCGAGGAGGCTCGGCTCGACCAGACGGTCGGCGACTGGCTGTAGCTCGCCCCGCCGGCGGACAAGTCCGGCCGGTTTTTCAAAGCTCCCCGGGTCATCTGAAAAGAGAGAATCGTGCAGAGAGTTCTGGTCCTCGGCGGCAGCGGTGGAATTGGCTCAGCGGTTGCCCGGCAGATTGTTTCTGGCGGAGGAAAGATTTTTATCGCCGGAAGAAACAGTGACCGGCTCGCTGCCGTCGCCGCGGAACTCGGGGCTCCCTGGGGCGAGGTCGAGGCAACTGACGCTGCGGCGGTCGATGCCTGCGGAAATGCCGCCAGCGAAGCCCTCGGCGGCCTGACCGGCATCACCAACTGCGTCGGGTCAATACTTTTAAAGCCCGCCCATCTGACACAGCCTGACGACTGGCAGGCAACGCTCGCGGCAAATCTCACGACCGCCTTCAATGCTGTCCGGACAGCAGGCCGGCTGCTCAAAGCCGGCGGCGGGTCAGTTGTGCTGCTTTCCAGCGCCGCCGCCCGGATCGGCTTGGCCAACCATGAGGCGGTGGCGGCAGCCAAGGCCGGCGTGATCGGGCTCACCCTTGCAGCCGCCGCCACCTATGCCCGCTCAGGGGTTCGCTTCAACGCGGTCGCGCCCGGACTTGTCCGGACACCGCTGTCGGCCGGGCTGCTCGCCAGCGACCTGGCGGAAAAGGCGTCCGTCGCGATGCACCCGTTGGGCAGGCTCGGCGAACCCGATGACGTCGCCCGAGCGGTCTGTTGGCTGCTCGACCCCGCCAACTCCTGGGTGACCGGACAGGTGCTCGGTGTTGACGGGGGCCTTGGCGACCTGAAGGCGCGGGCATGACAGACCGCTGCGTTCCGGCAGGCGGGTCCGGATTGACGCCGTTGCTCGGGCAACTGCTCGCCACCGGTCTCATGACAGGCCTGATCTGGTTTGTCCAGCTGGTGCACTACCCGCTGATGGACGGCTGGCCGCACGATGACTTTGGCCGCTGGGAAGAGGCCCATCGGGACCGGACCGGGCCGGTTGTCATTCCGCCGATGCTGGCCGAGGGAGTCACCGCGGTCTGGCTGCTGGTTCGTCGGCCCCGCCACGTGGCTGCCTGGATGCCCTGGCTCGGGGCCGGGCTTCTCGCTGGCATCTGGGCAAGTACGTTCCTGCTTCAGGTGCCCTGTCACCTGCGGCTCTCTGCCGGCTGGGACGCGGCGACGCACCGGTTTCTCGTCGAGAGCAACTGGATTCGAACAGCCCTCTGGTCGGCCCGCCTCGGCCTCGCGGTCGCGATGTTCTGGCAGTTCCTGCGCGGGGGACAGCAGGCTAGAGCCGCTCTTGCGTCCCCGACAGCAACTCCCTAGCCTCCCGGCTGCCGTGGTCGGCGGAGGCCGCGGACTGTCCGCCCGCCAAGGGAGGTGCTTTCATGTCGGTTCCACTCGCCGAGATCGCCGAGCTGGTTGGCGGTCGGCTGATCACGCCCGCAGCTGCGGCCCCGGCGGCGGTCACTGCCGCGGCGACGCTTGAGACGGCCACCGCCGAGGCGATCAGTCTCGTCGATGCCCTCGACCGGCTGCCAAACCTCGCCAAAAGCCGGGCGGCCGCGGCGATTGTTCCCGAGGGGGCCGGCCCGCAGGACCGGCCGACGATCGAGGTAACTGATGTCCACGCCGCCTTCGCAGCGGTCGTCAGAAAATTTCGCCCTGCCCGGACTCAGCGGCGGCAGGGCGTCAGCCCTCAGGCAGCTGTCGATCCCTCCGCCCGACTCGCCGCGGATGTCGAGATTCATCCGCTGGCGGTGATCGGGGCGGATGTTGAACTCGCCGAGGGCGTGACCATCCACGCCGGCGTGCGGCTGGCCGCCGGCTGCCGGATCGGCCGCGGCACAACGATTTTTCCCGGTGCCGTCCTTTACGACGATACGGTGGTCGGCAGGGAATGCATTATCCACGCCAACGCCGTGCTTGGAGCCTTTGGCTTCGGCTACAGACCGGCTGCCGACGGCCTTGAACTTTCGGCGCAGCTCGGCTGGGTGGAACTGGGCGACCGGGTCGAGGTCGGTGCCGGCACCACGATCGACCGGGGCACCTACGGCCCCACGACGATCGGCAGCGGCACCAAGATCGACAACCTGGTGATGATCGCCCACAACTGCCGCATCGGCAGCCACAACATGATCTGCTCGCAGGTCGGTGTCGCCGGCAGCACCAGCACCGGAGAATGGGTGATCATGGCCGGCCAGTGCGGCCTGCGGGATCACATCCATATCGGCGACGGTGCCGTGCTCGGAGCCCGCTCAGGGGTCTCCAACGACGTGCCGGCCAGAACGACGGTCCTCGGCGAGCCGGCGATTGACCTCAAGGATCGCAAGCTCCAACTCGCCTCGATGACAAAGCTGCCGGAGATGCGAAAGCAGGTCAAGCAGCTGCTCAAGCGGGTCGCGGAGCTGGAGCAGAACCACTCGACATCGGGCGGCGACACCACGTGGCGGGCGGCCTGACGCGGTGTGGAAAACACCGTTGATGCCCGCTCGCCCGCACCGGCCGGCAAGCAGAACACCGAGGCTGCAAACCGGAAAAACCCGAGCATTTCGCGGTTCATTGCCGCCACCTTCCCCGGCGGGTCGCCCGCTTGAGAGACAACGACGAGGATCGGAATTCGAGCGGCACGTTGATGAACGCTGTGGCACCTGAAGATTCCGTCACCCTGGCTCCGTCGCTCGACGGCGAACTCATCGGTCTGCTGGCCGGCTGGGGCCGCTTCCCGATCGCCACGGCCGAGGCGATCCGCCGCCGCGGCGGCCGGGTGGCCATTCTGACGATCCGCCACCACGCCGAGGAATCGCTCGAACCGTTGGCCGACGTCTACGGCGAGGTCGGCGTTGCCGAGATCGGCAGGGCGATCGACTTCTTCCGGGGCCACGGTGTGCTGCGGGCGACGATGGCTGGCAAGATCCACAAGAAGAAACTCTTTCGCCGATTGGGCTGGCTGCGGCATCTGCCCGACTGGCGGGGGCTGAAAACCTTTTGGCCGCACATGGTCAGCCGTAGGAAAGACAACCGCGACGACTCTCTGCTCGGGGCGATCGCCGCCGCCTTCGACCGGGCGGGGGTGCGGATCTGCCCGGCGACCGACTTCGCCCCGGAGCTGCTGGCCACCGGGGGCGTGCTGGCCGGCCGGCCCTTGTCGAAAAAGCAGCTGGGTGATGTCGCCTTCGGCTGGAAACTCGCCAAGGAACTCGGCCGGCTCGACATCGGCCAGACCGTGGTGGTGAAGAACCGGGCCCCGTTGGCGTTGGAAGCGATCGAGGGAACCGATGCCTGCATCCAGCGGGCCGGGAAGCTCTGCCGCTCTGGCGGGATGACGGTGGTCAAGGTGGCCAAGCCGCAGCAGGACGAGCGGTTCGACATGCCGACGATTGGCATCGGCACGCTGCAATCGATTCGGGAGGCCGGCGGCAGGGTGCTGGCAATCGAAGCGGGAAAGACAATTCTCGTCGACCGCGAGCAGCTTGCCGGCTATGCCAGCCGCTGCCGCATCACGATCGTCAGCTGTTTTGATGTCGCCGGCGTGCCGCTGCTGGAACAGCCGCGGTACGACGCTGCCTGAGTTTCAGGGGCGCTGCCGCCGCATCCGCCGGCGGATTCCCTGATTCACGGATTGGGAGCCGATTGGCGGGCGGGGTTGCCGCGGCAGTAGACTTGCTCGCATGAAAAGTCCCGCCTCTTCAATTCGCTTTGCTGCTGTCTGCCAGCTGGCCATGCTGGCGGGCGTTGCGACTGCCGCCGATCCCGACACGGTCCGTTCCCTCAAGCCGCTGCAGATCGATCTGCAGATCGACCGTGGGATCGAGATCCCGCCGCCGCGGACCCATTACCTCGGTCGCGAGATCGCCCAAACGATGCACTACACCGGGGCGCCGTGGCTGGTACGGGAGAGTCGGCAGCGGGAGGAAGACTGCCGGCTGCTGTTGGAGGCACTGCAGATTGAGCCCGGCCAAACCGTCTGCGACCTCGGCTGCGGCAACGGCTTTTACACCCTCGAGTTGGCAAAGCTGGTGGGGCCGGAAGGGATCGTTTACGCCGTCGACATCCAGCCCGAAATGCTGCGGCTGCTGGTGACGCGGGCCCGGCAGGCCGGGCTGTTGAACATCCGGCCGGTCCTCGGCACGGTGATCGACCCGCGGCTGCCGACAGGCGAGGTCGACCTCGTCTTCTGCGTTGACGTCTATCACGAGTTCTCCCATCCCGAACTGATGCTGGCTCGCATTCGGGAAAGCCTGCGGCCCAGCGGACAGATCGTGCTGGCCGAATTTCGCGGAGAAGATCCGGCAGTACCGATCAAGCCGCTGCACAAGATGACCAAAGCGCAGGTGAAACGGGAACTTGCGCCCAACGGGTTTTCGCTGGTGCGAGAATTCGACAAGTTGCCCTGGCAGCACCTGATGTTCTTCGGCCACACGCCCACCGGACCGACCGCCGAGCAGCGGGGCGAGGGTTCTGCTGAGTAGGCACCCTCCCGCGAGCCGCGGTGCCGCCACCGCCGTCGTTGCCGGTGAGACTCAGGAGACGAACCAGAGCCGATACAGCCTCGGCAGAAACAGGCAGAGGCCTGCCGCCACGGCCGTGGCGGCGGCGAGGAGCACCGCCCCGCTGGCAATATCAAGGGCATCGCGGAGTCTCGGGTGAAATCCCGTGCCAACCGCCCGAGCCAGCGACTCGACGGCGGTGTTGAGCGTTTCGGCCACCAGCACCAGGCCGACCGTCAGGACAAGCAGGCACCATTCGGTTGCCGAAAACCGAAGCAGCACGCCGGCGAGCAACACCAGGCAGGCGACCGTGAGATGGACGGCGAAGCTGTGCTGGGTGCGGAGAGCCCGGCGGAGCCCCCGGAACGCGTGCCCGAACTTTTGCCGCCAGGAATGCGGGCGAAACCGGACCACCATGCCGCCCGCTACCCGACCTGCAGGTAGGGGTCGCCCTTCTTCCAGTTGCAGGGGCAGAGTTCGTCGCTCTGCAGGGCATCAAGGACCCGCAGTACTTCGCTGACATTACGGCCGACCCGGCCCTGATTGACGTCAACCCACTGAATCACGCCGTGCGGGTCGACGATGAAGGTGGCCCGCTGGCAATAGCCTTCGGTCTTTTCCAGGATGCCGAGTTCCGCACCCAGTTTTTGGGCCGCAATCAGGGGATAGTCGAGGTTCTTGAGATCGTCATGCGATCGTCGCCACATCATGTGGCACCACTCGTTGTCGGTGCTGCCCCCGACGACGCTGGTGTCGCGGTCGGTGAAGTTCTTCAACTGCTTGTTGAACTCGGCAAGTTCGGTCGGGCAGACGAACGTGAAGTCTTTCGGGTAGAAGAAATAGACGGTCCACTTTCCCGCGTAGTCGGCCGAGGAGAGCAGCTTGATGTCGTCCTTTTCGGTTCCGACGCAGGCCTGAACCGAGAATTGCGGGAATTCGTCGCCGACTGTGAGCATGATGCTGTCTCCGGAGGATGGTGCTGAACGCGGAATGAGGCCACAGCACATCTGCCGCGAACAAACCTGCACGCCGGCTGATTCCCGCTGCCGGGAGCAGTGTAGAACGAGGGCGAAGGCCATTCAACACGCCCTGTTTCGCCACCCCCATCCTGCCTGCCAATGTCGCACGATCCTCTCGACGGCGGCCCGACGATCCACTGCGATCAGCTCTCCGGCCGCGAGGTCTTCATCGCCCCCCGGCGGGCCGGCCGCCCCAACGATCTGGCGGCCGGCTCAGCTGAACGCTGCCCGTTTTGCGCCGGCAACGAAGCCTGCACCGCCCCCGAATTGCTTCGCTGGCCCGCGCCGGCGGCGGGTCGCTGGAAAGCGCGGATCGTGCCCAACCGCTATCCGGTGGTCGAGCCGTTCAGCTCGGCCGCCCCGGCACCGGACCGGCGGCCGGCGAGTGTTGGACCCTCGACGACTGCCGCTCACGGGCGGCACGAGGTCGTCATCGAATCACCCACGCATGTCGGCTCAGTGCTTGAAGTGCCGGCGGCAGACTGGCGGCAGGTCTGGGAACTCTGCCGGCAGCGACTCGGCGAGCTGGCTGCCGCGGGTGATTCCTGTTGGGCCACGGTCTTTAAAAATGGCGGCCTCGCCGCCGGGGCGTCGCTCGAACACGTTCACAGCCAGCTGATCGCCATCGATCGGGTGCCTCCGGTAATCGCCGAGAAGTGTCGCCGGCTGTCCCTGGGGAAAACCCGGTTTGCCGACCTGCTCGACGCAGCCGACGCGGAGGACCGCACGGTCTGCCGACGCGGCGGGCTGGCGGCGCTGGTGCCACCGGCCACCCGCCAGCCGTTCGAGGTCTGGCTGGTGCCGGAAACCGTGGAACCATTTTTCCATCGGGCCGGCCCGGAACAGATCGAGGCCGTGGCAGAGCTGACCCGGCGGTTTGTCGCCGCCCTCGACCGCCTGGTGCCCGGCGGCAGCTACAACTGGTGGCTCCACCAGTTTCCCACCGCGGGTGCCGCCGAGATCGAGCCGCTGGCCAGCCACTGGCACTGGCACCTGGAAATGCTGCCTCGGCTGGCCCCGCTGGCCGGCTTTGAGCTCGGCACCGGCTGTCACATCGCGACGGTCCTGCCGACAACTGCGGCCCGGCTCCTGCGAGCGACCGGCTGCTGGTGAGCTGTTGGCCGCGACACCGGCAATCTTCTCCAGGCGGCAGAGCCGTTCCAGCCGCCCCCGATTTTGGCGATCGAGGCCCGGGAAAAGCGGTTCGGTCATTTGGCGCGGCCCCTTGGCTGACCCGAGAATCAAACCCGCCGATGCGGGCTGTGGAGACAGTCTGCTGCCGCTTCGATGCAGCGAAAGGCGACCCTGAAGGCCGCCGGCGCTGCCAGGGATGCGGCCTTGGGGTGGAACAGGGCCCCTGAGCGTTTTTTTCACGAACCACGCAGCCTCTCACGAGTCGCCCCGCCGATGAGCAACTCCGTCCGCTTCGTCTTCGTCATCCACGACCATCAGCCGGTCGGCAACTTCGACGGCGTGATCGAGCAGGCCTATCACGACAGTTACCGCCCGTTGCTCGACCTGCTCCAGCGGCATCCCGGCATCCGGGTGGCCATCCACACCAGCGGACCGCTGGCAGAGTGGCTGGATCGCCATCACCCCGAATACCTCGACCAACTCGCAGCGTTGGCGGCAGCCAAACAGATCGAGATCGTCGGCGGTGCGTTTTACGAACCGGTCCTGGCAATGCTGCCGGCCCGCGACCGCGTCGGCCAGATCAGCCGCTACACCGGCTGGCTTGAGCGGCGACTTCGGACCAAGGTCTCGGGCATGTGGGTTGCCGAACGGGTCTGGGATCCCGGCATGGCCGCTGATCTGGCCACCGCCGGGATCGACTGGACGATCCTCGACGATTTCCACTTTCGGGCGGCTGGGCTGCGGGAGGATCAGCTCGACCGGCACTGGCTGACCGAGAGCGACGGCAAGACGCTGACCGTCTTTCCGGTCAGCGAACACCTGCGGTACATCATTCCCTTTGCCGCAGCCGACGCGACGATCGACCACCTCAGGGCGATCGCCGACCGCCGCCACGGGGCCCTCGCCGTGTTTGGCGACGACGGGGAAAAGTTCGGCGTCTGGCCCGAAACCCACCGCACCTGCTTCGCAGAGGGCTGGCTGGAACGGTTCTTTTCATTGCTGGAGGCCAACGCCGATTGGATCCGGATGACGCTGCCGGCGGAGGTGCTGCGCGAGGAGCCTCCGGCAGGCACGATCTGGCTGCCGGAGTGCAGCTATCGCGAGATGACCGAATGGGTGCTGCCGCCCGAGAAGCAACTGGCCTGTATCGCCGCCCGCCGGGCCGCCGAGACCGATCCGGCACTGGCGGCAATCACGCCTTTCGTCCGGGGTGGTTCGTGGCGGAACTTCCGCCACCGCTATCCCGAGGCCAATGAAATGTATGCGCGGATGCTGGTGATCAGCAATCGGCTGGCTCGCCTCGGGGCTGCCGGCCCGGTCGACCGCGAGGCCTTTGACGAGGCGGTGGCGGCCACCTACCGCGGCCAGTGCAACTGTGCCTACTGGCACGGCGCGTTTGGCGGCATCTATCTGCCGCACCTCCGCAACGCCATCTACCGCGAGTTGATCACTGCGGAGAATGCCCTCGACCGGGCCGAGGGCCGCAGCGATGCCTGGGTGGAGGCGGTCAGTTCCGACTACACCTTCGACGGCCGCACCGAGGTACGGCTGTCGAACGAGCATGTCGACTGCTGGCTCTCCCCGGCCGCCGGCGGCATGCTCTACGAGCTCGACCTCCGTGAGCAGCGGCATAATCTTCTGGCCACGCTCGACCGCCGCCCCGAGGCCTACCACGAACAGGTGCTTGCCGGGCCGGGCAAGGCCCGCAGCATCATCGACGCCTCGCAGCTGGCCACCTTCA
>CAZIQV010000047.1:0-10047 GCA_964541275.1 uncultured Chitinophagaceae bacterium
CCCACCTGGGCGATTTTGTCACGATTGCCGGCACCGCCGCCGACGGCGTGCTGCACTGCCGGGGCGACTTTTCCCGGGTGCACTTTCTCGGGGCGGGACTCAGCAGCGGTGAGATCCAGGTGAGCGGCAGCGTCGGCCGCCACGCCGGCGAGCAGATGACCGGGGGTCGGCTCTGCGTTGGCGGCAGCGCTGGCGACTGGCTCGCCTGTGGCCTCGCTGGTGGCGAGGTTTCGGTGCGCGGTGCCGCCGGCGACAACGCCGCCGCCTGCCTGCCGGGTGCGCGGCGGGGCATGACCGGCGGCAGCGTGTTCGTCGGCAGCGGAGTGGGACACCTCGCCGGCAGCCGGATGCGGCGGGGGCTTCTCGTCGTTGGCGGCGACTGCGGCGAGGCGGCCGGGTTTGAACTGCTCGCCGGCACGGTTGTCATCGCCGGCCGGACCGGCCGTTTTCCAGGTCTTGGCATGCGGCGGGGATCGGTCATTTTGTTGGCGGCGGCTGAGGCCGGAGCATCTCCGCCGCTGCTTCCGCCTAACTTCCAGCGGGGCACCGTCTGGAGCCCCGCATTCCTGCCGCTGCTCGGCAGGCACCTGGCGGGGATGGGCGTTGCGGCTGCCGCTGCCTGTGACTGGGCCGGCCCCTGGCAGCAGTGGCACGGCGACGCCCTTTGCGGCGGCCGCGGCGAGATCCTCATGCCTGCCCGCCGCTGAGATTGCCCCGGCCCGCGGCGACGGCTCGAAATCCGCTGCGGAATCCCCCAAAAGCTTTTTCTGGAGCCGCTTCCGTCTCCGTCGATTATGGGCTATAGTGGGCGATTCGCCGGCTCGATGCCGCCCCCCTCACATACCAGACACGACCATGCCCACGATCAGCCAACTTGTCCGCAGTCGCCGCCGGCCAAAGCGGAAATTTTCGAAGTCGCCGGTTCTCGACCGCTGCCCGCAGAAACGGGGTGTTTGCCTGCAGGTGCGGACGATGACCCCCAAGAAGCCGAACTCGGCGCTCCGGAAAATCGCTCGGGTCAGACTGTCGAATCAAAAGGAAGTCACCGTCTATATCCCGGGCGAGGGCCACAACCTTCAGGAGCACTCGATCGTGCTCATCCGCGGCGGCCGTGTCCGCGACCTGCCCGGCGTCCGCTACCATGTGATTCGCGGAGCGCTTGACACGCTGGGGGTTCAGGGACGCAAGCAGTCTCGCAGCCTCTACGGCGCCAAACGAGGCTAGTCCGAGGCTCATCGGTTCGATCAGTTACCGCTCGATTTCTGCGAAGGGTTCATCCGAGGAAAACGCGTTCATGGGCAACATCACCGCCAGTCGCACCCAACTGCGACCCGATCCCAAGTTCGGTTCACTGCTGGCCAGCAAGTTCATCAACTGCCTGATGCTCGATGGGAAAAAAAGCGTCGCCCAGCAAATTTTTTACAAGGCAATGGATGTCGTCAGCGAAAAGGTGACCGACGCCGAGCCGATCGAAATCTTCACCCGGGCGGTCGAGAACGTGAAGCCGGCGGTTGAAGTGCGGTCGAAGCGGGTCGGCGGCGCCGCGTATCAGGTGCCGATGCAGGTGAGCCGCAATCGCCAGCAGTCGCTGGCGATCCGCTGGATTCTCACCTCGGTTCGCGACAAGAAAGGCCGGCCGACCTACCAGAAGTTGGCCGAGGAGATTATCGCCGCCTATAAGCGTGAAGGGGCGGCGATCACGAAGCGGGAAAACGTGCACCGTATGGCCGATGCCAACAAGGCCTTCGCCCACTTTGCCTGGTAGTCCCCGCCGGCGACCGAACTAGCGTGGATAAGCTGCCACTTTTCTCATTTTGCGGCTGGCTTATCGCATCTTTTCACCGAACCCGGACGACTGCCGGTAGCAGCAGTTGCGGTTCGCCCGATCCGACGATCGCCAGCAGCCGGCAGTGGCTGGCCAACCGACTGAGCAGCTGATCGTTCAGCCCCCGGGCATCGATCAGCCGAGTCGCCGCGGCAACCAGTTGCGACTGAAGCCCGGCGGTCGGTGACGGTTGATCGACGTCGACGCCGAGGAACTCGTCGAAGAGCCCCCGCGGTTCGGGCAGCAGCAGCCGCTCGGGAGCGTCGGTGCTTTCAATGCCCGCCAGCCGCATCGCCTCGTCGACGGCGTCGTCGAGGGTGCCGAGCAGGTCGACGAGGCCGACCCGCTGCGCCATTCGGCCGGTGAAAACCCGTCCCTCGGCGAGGGTTTCAAGCTGCTCCAGATCGAGCTGTCGGCCGGCCGCCACCTTCGACGTAAACAGCCGGTAGATGTCTTGCATGGTCGCAAAAAACGCCTCCCGCTCGTGTTTGTCGAAGGGCCGCTGGGCGGAGAGCCAGCCGGCGTTGCGGCCCCGACTGACGACGTCGGTGTGAATGCCATAGGCTTCGAGGGCGCCGCCGACGGCGATCTTGCCGCCGACCACGCCGATCGAACCGGTCAGGGTGCCGGGAGCCGCAACGATCCGGTCGGCGGCGACGGCGATGTAGTAGCCGCCGCTGGCGGCGGTGTCAGAGAGGCTGGCGACCACCGGCTTCTCGCACCGTTGGAGCTCACGCCAGATCAGGTCGCTGGCGAGGGCTGAGCCTCCGGGCGAATCGATCCGAATCACCAGGGCAGCCACCGTGTCATCCTCGGTCGCCGTCCGAATCGCCTTGACAATTGTTTCGCTGCCGGCTGCCTCGCCGCCGAACATGCCGACGCTTCCCTTGCCCTCGACGATTTCGCCGACGACGTGGATCACCGCGACCCGCCCGGCCGGTCCGCCCCCGTTGCCCGGCTGGCCTCCGGAGAGCACCTCAACAAGCTTCATCAGGCCGGTGAGCCCGGAAAAATCGGTGTCGATGTCACGCTTGCCGTAGTCGCGGACGAGTTTCGGCTGATCGACGCCCAGCCTGCCGGCAAGACCGCTGATCGCCTCGTCTTCGTAGGCGATCCCATCGATCAGTCCAGCCTGCCGGGCTGCCTCGGGAGTGAACACGCCCGTGTCGATGAGCTCGCGGACCCGCTCGTCTGCCAGCCCCCGATCGCCGGCGACCTGATCGACCAGCTGTTCAAAGAGATCGCCAACGAAGGCCTCGTACTGCTGCCGCAACGGCCCGCTCATCGATTCCCGGGTCAGCGGTTCGCCGGCACCCTTGAACTCACCGACTTGAAGGATCTCAGCCTCGACGCCGAGCCGGTCGAGCAGCCCTTTGAAAAAGGTGACCTCGGCCCGCACGCCGGTGAGGGCCAGATTGGCGGCGGGCGGCATTAGGATGGTGTCGCAGGCCGCCGCCAGGGCGTAGTCGACCGGCTCACCGCTGATCAGGTGGGCAAAGACAGGCTTGCCCGCCGCCCGCAGTCGGCCGATCGCCGCCCGCAACTCGGCGGCCCGGGCCCGCCCGACATCGGGTGAGCGAATCGACAGCAGCACGCCAGCGACCGCTTCATCGGCCGCCGCCCGGTCGAGCCGCTCGACCATGCGATGGAGCTGGGGCGAAATGTCGGCGAGCAACCCTTCCTGGCCCACACCGTCAGGAAGCGGTCCGGTCAGGGCGATCACCGCCACCTGCTTCCGCTCGGCAGCATGTCCGGCCGCAGAGGTCGCCACAAGCCCAGCGGCAATCAGCAGGACTGTCGCCCAGCGGAGGCTTCGCGCCGCATCCCCGATTCTCACAGCCACCGTTCGCTGACACTGGCGCATTGTCGTCGCTTTCTCGCTAGCGGGGTTGGGACGATGTTGATCAGGACCAGCTCCCGTCCGATCCCTCACCCGGGTTCGTTTCGGCGGCGTTGACCAAATCGCACGACCCGCCGTGTCCTGCCATTGTAGAGCCAGGCCGGTCTCCGGGGGAACGCGGCAGACCGGGAAGCGACGACAGCCGCAGCCGCGCACCCCTTGACAATGAACCACTGTATAGTAGGATATGGACGTCTACACAGGGCGGTATGACCTGCCGTTTCCCGTTCTCCCGCAGAAAGCGAAATCGATGCCACGAACAGTCGTCGCCAAATCGACCGAGACCCGCCGCGCGAAGAGAGGGGCGGGCCGCAGCCCCAAGCGAACCACGCCATCCGTCAAGCGGGCGCGGGCTTACACGCCTGCCAAACGGCCCGCCTCGGAACTGGCAGTGCTGCTTGGCGGCACTGACGAGAGTCAGGATGCGGGCGACATGCCGACCGCTCGGCAAATGGAGATCTACGATTTTATCCGCGACAAAATCTATACCCGCGGGTTCGGTCCCACGGTGCGGGAAATCGGTCAAGCCTTCGAAATTCGCTCGCCGAATGGCGTTGTCTGCCATCTCAAGGCTTTGGAAAAGAAGGGGCTGATCACCCGAGGCCGGAACATGTCGCGGGCCATCGAACTGGTCACCGAGTCTCCCCACAGTCGCGGTCTGCAGATGGCCGGCTGGGTTGCCGCCGGAACCCTGCGGGCGGCGGAAGAACAGCGGGAGCGGTTTGACTTTGAGGAACTCTTCGACCGCGACGACCATTTCGTCCTCAAAGTGATGGGCGACTCGATGATCGATGCCCAGATTGCCGACGGCGACTGGGTGATCATCGAAAAGCGGAATTCCGCCCGTGCGGGCGACATCGTCGTCGCCCAGACCGAAGACGGCGAGGCGACGCTGAAGCAGTGGTTCCCCGAGCGGGACCGGATTCGCCTCCAGCCGGCAAACGCCGCGATGAAGCCGATCTACGTCAGTTCAGCGAAGGTGCTCGGGGTGCTTGCCGGAGTCGTCCGCAAGACCTGACCGGCAGACTGCCGGAGTCGCTTTGCGCGAGTGCTGCCCGACGTGTCCTGGCAAGGACGCGCAACGAGCGTTTCAAAAACCTTTAGGCAGCCTCTCGATCAGGCACCGGCCCGCCATGCTGGTTGAGCTTGTTGTAGAGGGTTTTGAGGCTGATGCCGAGTTCCTCGGCAGTCCGGGACTTGTTACCCCCGTTGCGTTCCAGCCCGGCAAAGATCGCCTGCATTTCCAATTCCCGGAGGCTTGTGGGCCGATCACCGGCCGCTTCGGGACCGCCGACAGCCGGTGTGGCGGAGCGGTCGGCGAGCGGCTGCCGGTCGTCCGAGGCAGCCCGGCAGATGCGTGCCGGCAGATGCTCGGGACCGAGGGGAAGCTCGTCACAGAGCACGAGGGCGTGCTCCATGCAGTTGGCCAATTCCCGCACGTTCCCCGGCCAGCGGTGGCGTCTGAGCACCGCCAACGCGGCGGCCGAAACGACTTCGGCCCGCGGGGGAAGCTGCGGGCGGCGGGTTCTCACAAAATGTTCGACGAGCAACGGCAGGTCGTCGAGACGATCGCGGAGCGGCGGCGTCTCGATCTCAAAGGTGTTGATTCGAAACAGAAGATCCTCTCGAAAGCTCCCTTCGGCTACCATCGTCTCCAATGACCGGTGGGTGGCACAGACCACCCTGACATCGACCACGAGCGAATGATTCTCACCGACCCGGCGAATCTCCCCTGATTCAAGCACCCGCAGCAGCCGCGACTGCAGGGCCTGCGGCAGTTCGCCAATCTCGTCGAGGAACAGCGTGCCGCCGTCGGCCACCTCGAAGAGGCCGGCCCGGTGCTCGTCAGCCCCGGTGAAGGCGCCCCGGCGATGGCCGAACAGTTCGCTTTCGACGAGGTGTTCGGGCAGCCCGCCGCAGTTGATCGTCACCAGCGGGCCCGCTGCCCGGGGACTCTGCTCATGGATCGACCGGGCAACCAGTTCCTTGCCGGTGCCGGTCTCTCCCCGGATCAGCACTGTGGCGTCGCTCGATGCCACGCGGCCGACGAGGGCCTGCATCCGCTCGACGACCGCCGCCTGGCCAACGAGCCGCATGTTGCCTTCAGCCTGACGGACCCGCCGCTCAAGCGATCGCACCTTGAGGGTGAGTTCCCGTTTTCGCCGCACTCGCCCGAGGACGGTCTCGATCTCGGCCAGCCGGCAGGGCTTGGTGAGGTAGTCGAAAACGCCTGCGCGAACCGCGGCGATGGCCGTCTCGAGGGATGACTTGCCGGTGATGATCACCGCCTCGGTATCGGCAGCGAGTTCCCGAGCCCGGCGAATCACATCGAGCCCGCCGAGGCCGGGCATGTCGAGATCGACAAGCAGACAGTCGTATTCACTGCGTTCGAGCGCCGCGACCGCGGTCTTGCCGTCGGGACAGACGGTCACCTCGTGCCCGAGCCGGGGCAGTTCGAGCCGCATCAGTTCCTGGATCGCCGGCTCGTCGTCGGCGAACAGCAGCCGCAGCGGCCGCTCCGTCCGCCGTCGCTGCTGCGTTGCATCAGGCTGCTCGACGGGCATGACGCTCCCTTGCGGCTGCGGTTGTGTCACCCCGGCCGCCAGCGGCCGGAAGATCACCGACCCTGGCCACCGGCAGGATGACCCGAAAGGTCGAGCCTGCCCCGGGTCCGGGGCTTGTCACCTCGATCCGGCCATTGTGGTCCGTTACGATCCGGTGCACGATCGAAAGTCCCAGGCCGGTACCCTGCCCCGATGCCCGGCGGGTGAAGAAGGGTTCGAAGAGATGCCGCAACACCTCCTGGTCCATGCCGCAGCCGTCGTCGCTGAGAACCAGGATCGCCTCGTCCCCGTCCCGGCTGACCGCCACCTTGACCTCTCCGTCGGGGCCGATTGAGTCAAAGGCGTTGACGAGCAGGTTGAGGACGACCTGCTTGATCTCCTGGGGATTGGCCATTACTAACACATCGGGGCCGGGCTGGATCGCGACCCGCTTTTCGGCGAAGCGGCCGACATGCCGCAGCATCTCGACGACCTCAGCGACCAGCGCGCCGAGTGCGGTTGCCTGCCGCCGCACCTCGCCCACCCGCGAAAAATCGAGGAGCCGCTCGGTGATGCCCTTGCAGCGGAACGCCTCGTTCTGAATCAGCTGCAGATACCTGGTGGTCACAGCGTCGGCGGCAGCGAGCCGCCCCTCGAGCGATTCAGCACACATCGCGATCGAGGCGAGCGGGTTGTTGATCTCATGGGCGACGCCGGCGGCCAGGAAGCCGACGCTGGCGAGTTGTTCGCTGCGGATCACCTCTCGGGTTCGCAGCTGGACCTGCCGGTCGAGATCGTCGCGAATTTCCCGGAACCGGGCGGTCATGTCATTGAGCGCCGCGGCCAATTCGGCGATCTCATCCTGCGTGTCGATTTCAATGCGGTGACCGAAATCACCCGCCGCGATGCGGCGGGATCCGTTGCCAAGCCGCCGCAAGGGCTTGAACACCCACCGGTAGGTCACCACACCGAGGCCGACCAGCAGGAAGACGGCCGCGAGCGCGGCAGCCCAGGTGGTGATAATCAGCGTGCGGTAGCGGCCCCGCACCTCGTGGGCCAAATCGTGCATCCGGGCCTGGAGAAACGTCGGCAGCGTGGCCGACAGGTTGGCCAGTGCGTCGAGGGAGGGCCCGATCGCGGTCAGCTTGACGAGCCGTTCGTCGATGAGGCCGCCACCCCCGGCGGCGGTGGCGGCAGGCTGGGCCCCCGCCGCCTCGCGGGCAAGCCGCCAGATCGCCTTGAGTTCACCGGCGATCTGCCGGGCGGTCTCCCGCTCGCGGCTGCGGTCGCCGAAGGGACGCTCGTCGAGTTCTCCCGCAGCGAGCTCCCGGCAGTACGCGTCGAGCGCCGCACCGGTATCAGCGATCTGGTCAAGCAACGATCCGCCGGGGAGCAATGGCCCCGAAGCCGGCATCGGCAGGTCGTCGGTGGCCGGGCTGCCGTCGACTGCCGCCGCTGTGCCGGGGCGGTCAGCGGCCGGACGAAACTCGGGCTCACCCGACTCCAACAACATCACCGCTTCCGAGGTGGCGATCGGAGGTTCGGTCCAGACACCGATGTCAACCGCCGCGAGCGCGCGGGCGTGGGCGAGCCGCAACCGGCCGACGCAGGCCGCCAGCCGGCTGGCGCGGGGCAGTTCAGTCGCCCGACTGCTCAGCGCCCTCACCAGCCGCCGGTAGGAATAGACACCGAGGAAGCTGCTCGCCGACAACAGGCTGACCATAAAGCCGACCAGCAGGCCGACGACGAGCAGCTTGTCGCGAATCGGTCGTTGTTTCGGCACTGCCCGGCTCCCGGCAGACGATTCGGCGGCCCCGGTTCCAACACCGGAGGCGGGACGGTAGCAGGACGGGAAGGCGGGCCAAAGACAGAAACCCCGGCGGCTCAGACGAGGCCCCAGCGTTTGCGGAGATACCATTCCCCGCAGAGGCAGCCCGCCAGCACCGCCAGAAGTGGCCAGCTGTCCCAGAGTGACGCCGACCATTGCTCGGTCGTGGTGTATTCGGCCGGCTCCTCGGCCAACTCCGCGAAGATTTCGGGAAGTTCCTCCGGCAGCCGGACTCCTCCGTCGGTCACCCCGGCGATCTGCCGCAGCAGCAGCGTGTTGGCCCGGGGGTTCGCCAGCTCGAGGTCCTGACGATAAACGGTGAACCGGGCAGAGACCTCGTCTCCGCCCGGCTCGGAACGGACCAGCAGCCGCCAGTCGCCCGGCTCGTCACAGCCGGTGACCGTGCCGACATACGACTCGCCCTGCCGGGATAGCCGCACCCGGCGGCTCCCGCCATCCGGCGCGATGGCGACGGCCGCGAGGTCGAGGCCTTCGGCGAGGCTGCCGTCGGGGCGGGTCACGCCGGTGTCAAAGGCTAACGGGCTGCCGACAACAACCCGCCTGCTGGCCAGCTTCAGCCAGAGGGTTTCCCCATCGGCATCATCGCGACGGGCCAGCCAGAGCACCAGCTGCCGCCAGAACCGGCGGTGGGCGTCAGCCGATCCCTCCATCACCCATCGCCAGGTGGAGTCGGCGGCAAAGGTGAGCACCCTGCCAAGTCCATATTCGCGGGCCACCAACAGCGGTGTTCCGTCGTCGGCAACAGCGAGCGGCTTGGCCACTGGCAGCAGTCGCCGGATTCGATTCGCCCCGTCGAGGGGCGGCAGGCTCCGCCAGACCGCCCGCGACTCCTCCGGCGTGTCGGCCTGCCGCAGGATTGAGATGTTGCCAAAGCGGCGGTCGGGACGCATGGTCAGCGGCCCCTTGATGTGCAAGTCGGCACGGATCGGCTCGCCGAACCGCTGCCGGGCGAGCGGGTCTTTCTCGTAGGGCAGCAGCCGGCCGAGCGGCGAACTTCCCCAGCCTCCCGCCTCGAAGGCATGAAAGCCGCCGAGCAGGCCGATGCCCGCCCCCGCCTCAACCCGAGCCCGCAAGGCGGTCAGGTCCCCGGGCTTGACCGCGTCGGCATCGAGGTCGCCGATCAGGAATACCTTGTAGTCCCGCGACAGCTCCGGCTCGAGATCGACCGGCCAGCCCTGCCGCCGGGTCGAGTCGATCCAGCGGAAGTCGATCTGAATGTCGGGGCTGGCGGCGAGGGTTCGCCGGAGGAATCGCTGCTCGACCCGCGGACTTCCCTCGAGGTACAGCACCCGGAGCCCACCGTCGACCACCTCGACAAAGGTCGAAAGCTCGTTGTTGGTGACGACGGTCTCGCCTTCGACCGGATCGACAGCCAGCACCAGCTTGCGTTCCCCAAGGCTGTCGGGCGTCCACTCAAGCCGAACCGGCTCCTCCGTAGCCGCCGCTGAGGCCCGGAGCGTCCGACGGGCGACCTCGGCCAGCCGGCCGTCGGGCTGTTCGACTGACAGCCGCACTGTCGCCTCGCGGTCGGTCAGCCCGTCGAGCCGCACCCGGCCGGCCACCTCGACGGAGGTGCCGAGAAACACGGTCTCGGGGACCGACAGGCTCGCCATTGCCGCATCCCGGGCCTGGGCGGCGCCGCGGGTCCGGCCAAAGGGGATCGCCCAGAGCGGCACTGCCTCGTCTCCCAGCCGCCGCGCCGCCGTCTGCGGCGGCAGATCGCGGGGCGGATAGGCATGCTGCCCGCCGTCACTGAGCAACACCACGCCAGCGAGCCGCTGCCCCGCCAGCGCCCGGGTCGCATCTTCAAGGGCGGAACCGATCGCCGTCTCCTCGGTCGAACCGAGCCGCTGCCAGGCATCGAGCCGCAGCGGCTCCCCGGCGGTGGTCGACAGTTCGCGGACTTCCCGGTCGAACAGCCAGGTGCGGA
>CAZIQV010000048.1:0-10042 GCA_964541275.1 uncultured Chitinophagaceae bacterium
CGGCAAGGCTCAGAAAGACGATGCAGAAAGCCTGAAGCTGACTCCGGAAAAGATAGCGATCGATCAGCATGGGATCCCGCCGGCCAGCAGGGGGTGCGATGGGGGCCGGAAAATAGGTAGTCTGAACCCGAGCGTCAATCCGTTTCCCGCCCGCGGCCCGCTCGGGTGGGTAATGGCGACCGACCGATTTTCCCACCGTCGTCGAGGGAGGAGTCGTCGCTTCCCATGCTTTCGCCACCTCCAACCGCCGCCGCCGTCTGGACCGCCTGGAAGGGCTGGGCCGCCGACCTCGCTGCCGGGGCCGAAGAGCTGCTGTTTCCGTCGGCCTGCGGTCTTTGCGGAACGCCCGCCAGCCGCTTTCAAAGCGGCGAATCAAGGACGGTCGACGCCGGGCGAACGCTGGCCGATCGCCTCTGTGCAGCGTGCCGGGCGGAGGTCTGCGACCCGACCTCCCGCTGTCCGCGGTGCGGTCTGCCGACGCGGGAGCCAGCCGCCTGCCGAGGGTGTCGGCAGCTGGCGTCACGATGCGGCCTCGACGAGCCTCCCTGGGCGGCGTTGGCAGTCCTGGGTCGCTACGAAGGGCTCCTCCGATCGGCAATCCTGCAGGCCAAGCGGCCGGCGGGTGAGGACCTCGCCGACCTGCTCGCCCGGCTGTTGGCGGAACAGCGGCCGGTGCTTCGGCAGTGGCCGCTCGCCGCGGTGGTTCCGATCCCGATGCACTGGCGGCGGCGGTGGCTGCGGGGGACCAATGCCGCAGCGATTCTTGCCGACGGGCTGGCAAAACAACTTGGCGTGCCCCGGCAGGATCTGCTCGCCCGTCGCCGGCTTCGGCCGCTCCAGCGGAGCCTGCCGGCGGCATCGCGGGCCGCCAATGTCGCCTCGACCTTCCGGCTTCGCCGACGTGGCCTCTCGCGGCGGCCGGTCCTGCTCGTCGATGACGTCGCCACCACCGGTGCGACTCTGGCGGCGGCGGCGGACCTGCTTCTGGAGGCCGGTGTGCCGGCAGTTTACGCTGCGGTGATCGCTCGGGCTGAGCCGGCCGTCGCGTCCGCCTGAGCCGTGAAACACTGGCAGATGGGTATCGTCCCACCGCCAGAAACGGTTGCGGGCGATCTTATTCCCTGAACCAACACTCGTATTTTTCATCACAGTTGCCCGCCTGCTGTCTTTTGACCCGGTCCACGGAAACTGCCCGGGGCCTCGGCGGACGAAAAGCCTGACTCCCGGGAGGGTGCATGGAACCAGGATCGACCTCGCTTGAGACGGCTGGAGCGGAACCGATCATTCGCGTCGGCACCCGCGGTAGCCAACTGGCGCGGAAACAAACCGGGCAACTCATCGAGCGGTTGCGGGGTCTCGGTCAGCGAGTCGAGGAGGTCGTCATTTCGACCCGCGGCGACAACCGGCAGGATCTGCCGATCGCTCAGATCGGGGACGACGGGGTCTTCGTCAGAGAGCTCGAACGCGGTCTGCTTGACGGCCGGATCGATGCAGCGGTGCATAGCCTGAAGGATCTGCCGACGGCAGCGACGGCCGGCCTCGACCTCGCCTGCGTGCCGCTCCGGGCAACGCCGTTCGATGTTCTGATCAGCCGCACCGGGATCGGCCTCCGGGAGCTTCCGCCGGCTGCCGTGGTGGGCACAGCCAGTGTCCGCCGCCGGGTGCAGTTGAAAGCGTTGCGGCCCGACCTCAATGTCGTCGGTATCAGGGGCAATGTCGATTCGCGGCTTCGCCGGCTCACCGAGGGCAGCCTCGACGCGGTCGTCCTGGCCGCAGCCGGCCTCGAAAGGCTCGGTTACGCCGGTCCGATCAGCGAGGTCCTCAGGCCTCCCGATTTCTACCCGGCAGTCGCCCAGGGCGCGCTGGTCATCCAGATTCGTGCGGACGATTCCCGTCTGCGGCGGGCAATCGCTCCCCTCGACGACGCCGATACCCATCTGGCGGCAACTGCCGAGCGATCGCTGCTGGCAGCCCTCGCCGGCGGGTGTCTGGCTCCGATCGGCAGCTGGGGGCGGTTTGAGGAGGATCGGCAGTTGCATCTCGGAGGGCGGGTGCTCGGTGAGCAGAACGATGCGGTGGTGGCGGTGACCGCCAAAGCCGCGGCCGCGGCCGGGTCGCTCGCTGATGCCGAATTGCTCGGCCGCCGCGTCGCCGAAGAGCTGTTATCGCAGGGGGCCGGGCCGCTGCTCGAGCAGATGCGGACGCAGGGGCAGGTTTGAGCGAGGCCGGTTTCAGCCAGCGGCCGGGATGCTCTTTGAAAATCTTTTTCGTGAGCCCATTCTAAATTTTTGAATTTGCGTATACTTCCATACCCCATTCACCGGGGCTCGTCCCCGCGTGACAGCGGGTCTCAGCCTGGCGGTAGGAGCAGCCCCGCGGACTGCTGCCATTCCTCGGATTGATTCTCGGCGTCGGTTGCCCGGGCCGAGGAAGCACCGAAGTTTGTGGGTGTTCGATGATGCCGCATGCGTGGGGCGGCGAGTTGATTGATCGATACGAGTCATCGATAAGGAGCTTTGCGAGTCATGGCAAAAACGGGTGAGTCAGTGCGGGTTGTGATTGCTGATGATCATGAGGTCGTGCGTCGTGGGTTGGCGAACCTTCTTGAGGGAAGCGACGTCAAGATTGTCGGCGAAGCGACCTCTGGCGAGGAGGCGGTCAAACTGACCAAAAAGCACAAGCCTGACGTCGTCCTGCTCGACATTCGGATGCATCCCGGCATGGACGGGCTGACGGCCCTCGAGAAAATCCGGATCGATGTGCCGCATGTCCGCTGCGTCATGCTTTCGACGTTCGACAACCCGACCTATGTGGCGCGAGCGGTCGCAGCCGGGGCCCACGACTACATGCTCAAGGGGTGCACCCGGAGTGAACTGCTCGACTCGATCACCGGCGCCGCGACCGGACAACTTCCGATGCGGGCGGGCGAGCTCCGCCGGGTGGCGACGACGATGGCCAATCGCGTGGCCACGCCCGATCCCGACATTCCGCTGACGCAGCGGGAAATGCAGGTGCTCCGGCACATGGCACTGGGACTGTCGAACAAGGAAATCGCCCAGTCACTGACCATCAGCGTCGAAACGGTGAAGGAGCATGTGCAGAACATTCTCCGCAAGCTCGCGGTGAGCGACCGAACCCAGGCTGCGGTCTGGGCGGTCCGTCGCGGCGTGGTCTGACCGTTCGCAGAGGAAGCCATCTCCGGTAATGCTGTTGGTGGGCCGCCGCGAGCGTGTCTGCCACCTGTCCGGTGAGAAATCTCCGCAGCGGCCGCTCGGGCAATCGGGCGGCGGGACACTCCGGAGGCGGGCATCAGCGGGCCCGTGGATGCGCCTTCTCAAAGGCGTCGAGAAGACGACTGGTGGTGACGTGGGTGTAGATCTGCGTCGTGACGAGGCTCTTGTGGCCGAGCAATTCCTGGACGCTGCGGATATCGGCGCCGGCATCGAGTAGGTGCGTGGCGAAACTGTGCCGAAGGGTGTGGGGACTGGCGCGGCCGGCAAGGCCGGCAACCGCCAGATGCTTCTCGAGCAGCCGGCCGATGCTGCGGACCGAAAGCCGACCGCCAAAGCGGTTGATGAACAGCGGTCGCGTGGCGTCGGCACGTCGCGACCGGGCGAACCGGCCCCGGACCTCCAGCCAGCAATCCAACGCCCGTCGGGCGTGCGAGCCGACGATCCCCAGCCGTTCCCGGCGGCCCTTGCCGCGAACCCGGATCGTCCCGGCGGCAAGATCGAGATCGGGGTCGCTGGCGGCGGCGAGTTCCGCGACCCGAAGCCCTGCCGAGTAGAACAATTCGAGGATGCCACGGTCCCGCAGTCCCGCGTCGGTGTTTGCCGGCGGCGCCTCGAGGAGCCGGCCGATTTCCTCGGTGGTGAGAAACTTCGGGAGCCGCCGGCCCCGCTTGGGGCTGCGGAGCGGGGCGGCTGGGTTGGCTGTCACCCAGCCCTCCCGATGACCAAACCGATAGAACGCCCGAATGCTCGCCAGCTTCCGGGCGATCGTGGTCGCCGCATATCCGGCGGCATGCAGACCGGCGGCGTATCGCCGCAGCAGCGTTGTCGTGGCATCGGCGGGCTGTCGGCAGCCTGCCTCCCGCAGGTAATCGAGCAGTTGCAACAGGTCTTCCCGGTAGCCTTTCACCGTGTGGGCCGATCCGCCCCGCTCGGCGGCGAGGTGCCGCAGGAAGCGGCTGAGGGATTCGGAAAACCTGTCGGGCTCGGCGTGGTCGACCATCGGCTTGCTACGCGGGGGCGGGGGAACTGGCGGTGCGGCAGTCTGCCGTCTCCGGCTGCGGCGACCGGCAGCCTCGCAGACCCTTTGAATGACGCCCTGCTCACTGGGCAATTACCGGCACCAGCCGGTTCGTCTGAGCCCTGGCGGGCCCTTCGCCGGGCCGGCTAGGCCCGCCGGTTCACCCGGGTTGCGATCCCCTCTCGGCGGGACTGCGGACTGCTCTGGCGAATCTTCTGGCCGAGCACCGAGGCGTCGTACCAGGAAAAGCTCAGGTTTGGATCGGCGGCATAACGTCCGAGCGTTTTGACCGTCTCGGCCCGGCTGTCATCGTCGAACAGAAAAACGTAGCGTTCGCCACCTTTGACCAGCGCGACGACGTTGATATCCCGAGAGGCCATAAGCTCGTTTCCTTCCGGCGGTTGCGGGGGCGGGGCCCGACCAAGACACGAGGCGGCGGACTGACCCGCCCGCCCTCGTGCCTCATCGGCGGGAGCGGAGGCGGTCCGCCACCTCCATCAGGCGGGCTCACCGGAACGTTTCCGTCGGGAAACTCACCGCAGGTTTCCAACCTCCCGCACGGCGACCGGTTCGCGGCAGGCGAATGGCTCGCCGGCAGAGGTTCCGATCAGGCTGCCCCACCAGGCGTCGGCCGCCGCCACCCGCTCCGGGACCGTCGGCTGGGCGGCCGATTCGGGAAACTGGCTGGCATAGCAGGCGATCGCCGCCCGCTTCGTCCCCGCCGTCGCCGAGGTGTCGACGATGAAAGCCGGTCGGGGCACCGTCTTCAGATGGACGCTCCAAAAGTGATAGACCCGCGATGGATGCCAGGGCTCTCCGGGCAGGTCGGTTTTGGTCAATTTGGCCCAGAACCGGGCAGCCTCCACGAGCCGGCAGGCGGCGATGTGGTCGGGATGGGCGTCGACCCAATAGTGCGTGAAGAGCCGCTGGGGACGGGTCTGCCGGATGACGCTGGCAACCGCGCCGCGGGCCTGAAGCGTGGCCCGTAGCCGCCGATTGGGGAGACCGAGGTTTTCCCGCCAGCCAATCCCGAGCGTCGCGGTTGCCTCGGCTGTCTCCCGCCGTCGAATCTCCGGAGTCCCCAGCGGGGTCGGCTCGCCGTCGGTCAAATCGAGAATACCCACCTCGAGGCCTTCGGCGAGCATGGCGGCGATCGTCCCGCCCATGCTCAGTTCGGCATCGTCGGGATGGGCGGCAATGACAAGCACATCGAGCATCTGGCCCTCCGGTGCCGAGAGTCTGCAACGGGTCATTGCCGCGGCAGGCGGCGGCAGCATACCCTGCCGAGCAGAGCCGGTTGAGTTCCCGGCCCCGCCGATCGGCCGCCAGGGTCGCCCGGGTTTCCACCGCCGCAGCCGCCCCGAGGAGCATCGATGCAAAAATCGCCATGGGCTGAGGCCGTCGCCGGGAGTCCGGATGCCGCTGATTTTGCGGCCGCCTGCAGCCATGCCCGGCAGGTCGCGGTGCTCGGAACGGTCGAGTCCCTGCTGCACTGGGACGAACAGACGATGTTGCCGCCGCAGGGGGGCGGCTTTCGGGCTGACCAGGTGGCTGCGATGGCGGCGGTCGTCCACGCCCGGAAGATTGACCCCGCTCAGGGCGAGCGGCTCGGGCGGCTCGCCGAAAGCGACCTCGCCTCGGCCGGTCCGCCACCGGTGCAGGCGACGATCAGGCTGCTGCACGAGGAATTTGCCAAGCAGGCTCGCCTGCCGGGCCGGCTCGTCGAGGCGCTGGCGCGGACCTCGATTGAAGCCCAGCAGGCTTGGACGCAGGCCGTCGCAGCCGCCGACTGGAAGCTGCTCGCCCCGCATCTTGAGCAGATGTTCAGCCTCAAACGTGAGCAGGCAGCCTGCCAACGGCCCGACCTCGATCCCTACGACGCCCTGCTCGACGACTACGAACCGGGTGGACGGTCGCCGCAGATTCAGCACCAGTTCGCGCGGCTGCGGGCTGCCATCGTCCCGCTGGTGCAGGGCTGCGTCGACTCGGCGACGCGGCCGCAGGATGCCGTTCTCCACGGCGACTTCCCGCTTGCCGCCCAGGAGCAATTCGTCCGCGAGGTCGCCGCGCGGATCGGCTTTGACTTCCAGCGGGGACGCCTCGACACCACCTTGCACCCGTTCTGCTCGACGCTGGGCCCCCACGACTGCCGGCTGACCAGCCGCTGGGATGCCCGCTTTCTGCCGACGGCCTTCTACAGTGTGCTCCACGAGGCGGGCCATGGCCTCTACGAGCAGGGCCTGCCTCCGGAATGGTTCGGGCTGCCGCCCGGCGAGGCGGCTTCGCTTGGCATGCATGAGTCGCAGTCGCGGCTCTGGGAAAACCTGATCGGCAGGTCGCCCGCATTCTGGGAATGGTGCTTCCCGCTGGCGCGACGAGCTTTTCCCGATGCGTTGGCCGGGTCGAGCCCGGCTGCGATCGCTGCTGCGGTCCGGACCGTCCAGCCGAGCTTTATCCGGGTCGAGGCCGACGAGGTTACCTACAACCTGCACATCATGCTCCGGTTCGACCTCGAGCGGGCGGTCGTGACGGGCGAATTACCGGTCTCCGATCTTCCCGCTGCCTGGGACGATCGCTTTGAGGCCGACTTTGGCACGCGGCCCCGGTCTGCCGCCGAGGGGGTGTTGCAAGACATCCATTGGCCCGCCGGTCTGATCGGCTATTTCCCGACCTACGCGGTCGGAAACATGTTTTCAGCCCAGTTGTTCGCCGCCGCCGAACGGGAACTTGGCGACCTCGGAGCCCGGACGGTCAACGGGGATTTCCGGCCGCTGCTCGACTGGCTCCGCCGGCGGGTCCACTCCCACGGTCGAACCCTGACCGCCGATCAACTTGTCGCGCAGATCAGTGGAGAGCCGGTGTCCGAACGGTTTCTCATTGCGAGCCTCGCGGAGCGGTACGGCCCGATTCACGGCCTGCCGGCGGTCCCGCCGCCCGGGACGACGGGTGAGTAGGCTCGGGAGAGGTCGCGGAATATACTCCGAACAACCCCCGGGGCGTCGGGAACGCTTCCGGTCTGCTGCTGTCTGGAGTCTTTGGAGATGAACGCCCAGCACCCGCCAGACGATTCAACTTCGGGACCACCCGAAGACGACTCGCTCATCCGGGAGGTTTTCGCGGCGCTTGAGACGGGCACCGGAGCCGACTCGCGGGGGCCGCAGCCGACATCGCAGCTGGACGCCCGCGAGGAAGCGGGGCTCGATGACAGTTTCCGGGCGGAGGCCGACAGTCCGTTGTCGGTCGACGACCCCGCAGAGCCCGACGACGAGAGCCTCGATCTCGACGAGTCGGTCGTTCTGCCGCCCCACAGCTTGCAAGTCGCCCGGGGTGTCCGCGGGCTGTTCAGTCTTGTCGGCGGCGCGGCACTGGCAACCGCAGCAGCCTTATTGTTTTTGCTCTGGGGCCTTGGCCGGGATCCGTTTGGCGTCTCGACCCGGCTGCCAACGCGGCTCGTCTTTCTGTTGCCGCCGGAGTTTCGCGATGCGGCTCAGCAGCAGCCTGCCATCGCGAACGACACGCCACCGGTCGGCGAGGGTTCCTTTGGAATCGGCAACTGAGATCGCGGCGGCCGTGCAGGCCGGCAGTGTTGAGCCGCAGGCGGTTTTGGCCGAACGTCGGCGGCGGTTCGAGCAGACGCACCAGCGGCTCAATGCCCTGATCCAGCCCCAGTTTGCCGAGGCGTTCCAGGCTGCCGCTGCGGTCGACCGGCGGCTGCCGCTCGCCGGAGTGCCGGTGAGCATCAAGGAGTGCTTCGGTGTGGAGGGTCTGCGGACCACTCTCGGGATTCCCGCCCGGCGGGACGAGGTCGACCCCGCCGACTGTGAACTCGTCGCCCGGCTGCGGCAACTCGGCGGAATCGTCGTCGGCAAGGCAAACGTGCCGCAGGCGATGTATCTGCACGAGACCGTCAATCCCATCTGGGGCCGAACCTTCCACCCGGAGCGTCCCGACCGCGGTCCGGGCGGCTCCAGCGGCGGAGACGCGGCCCTCGTCGCGGCCGGTGTCGTGCCGCTGGCGATTGGCAACGACCTGGCCGGCAGCGTCCGGCAGCCCGCCCACGCCTGCGGCATCCCCGCGCTGCTGCCGGCGGCAGGCAGCCTCGGCAATGGCGGCAGCTTTGACACGCTGCCGAGTTTCGATCTGATTGCGTCGCGAGCCGGACTGTTGGCCGGGAGCGTTGCCGACCTGGCGTTGGCGGCGGAAGCCCTCGGCGTGGTACCGGCAAATCGGGCCGGCCTGCCGGCGAAACTCCGGATCGCCGTCTGGGAATCGGCCGGCCTGGTGACCCCGTCGCCCGCGGTGCGGCGGGCGGTCGGCGAGGCGGCCGAACTGCTCCGGCGGGCGGGCCACGAGGTGGAACACGCCGACGACAGGCTCGCCAACGAAGCGGCCTGGCTGCTTTTTGGCCTGCTCTCGGCGGATGGAGGCGACGACATCCGGCGGCTGTTCGCCGGCGCGAGGCCGCTGCCCGAGATCGCCCGGCTGCTGGCGGTCGCCGGCCTCTCCCGCTGGGTGCGGCCGCCGCTGTCGCTGCTGCTGACTGCTGTCGGCAGCCGCGTCGAGGCGGCCGCCCTCCGGGCGACGGGCCGGCGGAATCGGACAGGCTGGGACCGGATGATCGAGCACCGGGAGGCGATCGCCGCCCGCGTCGCCCGGCTTCGGGAACGATATGCGGCGATTCTCTGCCCGGTCTCGGCCGTCCCGGCGATGCCCCAGGGTCTCGCCGGCCGGCTGATGCCGGCTGTTGGCCCCTGTCTGCTGGCCAACCTCGTCGACCTCACCGCCGGCGTCGTTCCCGTGACCCGCGTCGAGCGGTCGGAGCAGAACGCCCGGCGGTGGTCGATTGACGGTGTTGAGCGAGCCGCGGCGGCGACCGACCGCGACAGCGTCGGGCTGCCGGTCGGAGTGCAGGTGATCGGCCTCGCCGGCGGGCCGGCGGCCGAACAGACGGTGCTGCGACTGCTTGCCACCATCGAGGCGGCCGCAGGCTTCAGTCGGTCGCCTCGCCGATGAGTTCCCCAATCGTTTCGAGGAAGGTCTCGTCGTGGAAGCTGCTCTTGGTGAGGTAGCGGTTGGCGCCCGCCTCGAGGCCGCGGAGCCGGTCCTCTTCCCGGTCCTTGTACGAGACGATCACCACGGGCACGTGGCTCCGCTGGGCGTCGGTTTTGATCAGCGTCACCAGCCCGATACCGTCCATCCGCGGCATGTCGACGTCGCTGACCACGAGGTCGTAGGGGGTACTCCGGAAGGCGTTCCAGCCGTCCATGCCATCGACCGCCACATCGACCTCGTAGCCGCGGGACTGCAGCAGCTGCCGCTCCAGTTCCCGCACGGTGATTGAGTCGTCGACGACCAGGACCCGCTTGACCCTGCTGCCGGCGAGTTCCTCGCGGGCGGCGTCGATCGGCGAGAGGCCCCGGCCGGTCAGCAGACTGTCGATCGACCGGACGAGATCCTCGACGTCGATGATCAGGACGGGGTCGCCGTTTTCTAGCACCGAAGCACTGCTGATGTCGGGTACCTTGCCCAGCCGCGGGTCGAGCGGTCGGACCTCGAGATCCCGTTCACCGAGGAAGGCATCGACGACCATGCCGAACCGTTGGCCCCGGTCGCTGACGATGGTGGGGGACTCCTCGGGAAAGTCCAGGTCCACTGTCAGGTTCCGGTAGGCCGCTTCTTTCTCCAGGAACCCCAGGACCTCCTTCAACAGGTCGTCCAGCTCGATGGTCTCCGTCCGGACCTCCATGTGCTTGGCGAAGCCCAGCAGGCGGTGGGTGATTCCCCCGCACCG
>CAZIQV010000049.1:0-10037 GCA_964541275.1 uncultured Chitinophagaceae bacterium
GCAGGCGGTATTGAATCGCCTCGCTGAGGTGACCGCAAGTGATCGTTTCCGCCCCGTCGAGGTCGGCGACCGTGCGGGCGACCCTCAGCACCTTGTCATGGGCCCGGGCCGACAGTCCCAAGTCCGAGACGGCTGCCCGCAACAACTCCACCGCGGGACCATCAAGCGGGCAGAACTCGCGAATCTGCCGGCTGGTCATGCGGGCATTGCAGCGGGGCAGAGGCGTTGGCCCGGAGCGGCCCTGTTGGCTCGCCGTTGCATCGGTGGACGGTTCTTCGAGCCCGGCGGCGAACCGAGCCTGCTGAGTCTGCCGCGCTGCCAGCACCTGCTGCCGCATCGCCTCGCTGCCGGTGCCGCCCCGGCGGGCAGCGAGTTCACGAAAGGGAACAGCCGGGACTTCAAGATGGATATCGATGCGATCGAGGAGTGGCCCCGAGATCTTGCTCATGTATTTCTCGACCTGCGGGGCCGTGCACTGGCAGTCGCGCCGGGGATCGCCCCGATAGCCGCAGGGACAGGGATTGAAGGCGGCGACCAGCATGAAGGCGGCCGGGAACCGGGTTGTCGATCGGGCCCGGCTGATGGTGACCGTGCCGTCCTCCAGCGGCTGCCGGAGCACCTCGAGGGTTCGCCGGTTGAACTCAGGCAGTTCGTCGAGAAAGAGTACGCCGTGATGGGCGAGGCTGATCTCACCCGGCATCGGGACCGAGCGGCCGCCGACGAGCCCCGCCTCCGATATGGTGTGGTGCGGAGACCGGAAAGGGCGGGTTGCCAGCAATGGCTGGCCCGCCGACAACAGCCCGAGCGCGCTGTAGATGCGGGTGGTCTCGATGCTCTCGGCTGTTCCCAGCGGTGGCAGGATCGTGGGAATCCGCTTGGCAAGCATCGTCTTGCCGCCCCCCGGAGGACCGAGCATCGCGACGTTGTGGCCACCGGCCGCGGCCACCAGCAAGGCCCGCTTCGCGGCCTCTTGGCCGCGGACGTCGGCGAAGTCGATGTCGTAGCCGGCGAACCGATCGAACCATTCGTCAACCCGGGCCGGCGCCCGCGGAATGTCGAGTTCGCCGGCAAAGAAGCCGACCGCCTCGCCAAGGCTTGCCACCGGTATCACCTCGATCGCTTCCACCACCGCCGCCTCGGTGGCACTCGCCGCCGGCACCACGACGCCGCGCAAATTCTTCTGTCGGGCAGCTGTCATCGCCATCGACAACGCTCCGCGGGCCGGTCGGGTCGAGCCCTCCAGCGACAGTTCGCCGACAACGGCATAGTCGCGGAATCGCTCGGATGAAAACTGGCCGCTGCCGGCGAGAATCCCCAGCGTGATCGGCAGGTCGAAGGTGGCCGCCTGCTTTGGCAATTCGGCCGGTGCGAGATTGACGACAATCCGGTCGTTCGGCCGGCTGAAGCCGCAGTTGACCATCGCTCGGGCCACCCGGTGGGTGCTCTCGCGGATCGCGGTATCGGGAAGGCCGACGAGCACGGTGGTCGGCAACGCGCCGGTCGAGACATCAACCTCAACGTCGACGGGCACGGCCTCGACGCCGAGCATCGAAAAAGTCTGCAGGCGGGCGAGCATGGAGGACTCCTTGTGAAGGGGGCGGTGCGGACAATCAGCGGCAGCGGCCGGGGGGTTCGGGAACACGTTGGGCGTCAGGTGTCCCTTTCGGGTGGAATGTAAACAAAAGTTCAGTACCTTGTCAAGCGTGCGGCGGACGGCAGCCTTCATCCTGCCCGGCCCGCGGGTAGGATGCCGGGACGCGGGCCGCCGTGACGGCCCGGAAACAGCGATGAGGAGAGACGCACGACCGATGACTTCTCCCGAATGGTGGCGAAATCCGGAGCGGCGGCTGGCCGGGCGGTTTTTGGCGGTGGTCCTCCTCGCCGCTGCGGTGCTGGGTGGCCGGAAACTTGCCGCCGACGAGGGCATGTGGCTGTTCAACGAGCCGCCCCTTGAGCGGCTTGCTCAGGACCACGGCTTCGCGGCCCCTGCCGGCTGGATGGAGCGGCTGCAGCAGGCCGCGGTCCGCTTCAACAGCGGCGGCTCCGGCGCGTTTGTCTCGGCGGACGGTCTCGTCCTCACCAACCATCATGTCGCCGCGAGCAGTCTTCAGAAGCTCTCAGCGCCCGATCGCGACCTGGCCCGAGATGGTTTTGTGGCGAGTCGTCGCGCCGCGGAACTCCGCTGCGTCGACCTCGAACTCAACGTGCTCGTCTCCATTGAGGATGTCACTGACCGGGTGCAGACGGCGGTCGCCGAGGCGGCCGATCTGGCGGCAGCGGTTGAGGCCCGGCGGCGGGTGCTCGCCGCGATCGAGAAGGCGTCGCTCGAGGCGACGGGGCTCCGCAGCGACGTCGTCCCGCTGTTCGGCGGCGGCCGCTATCACCTCTACCGCTACCGCCGCTACACCGATGTGCGTCTGGTCTTTGCCCCCGAACGCAAGATTGCCTTTTTCGGCGGCGACGCCGACAACTTCGAATACCCGCGGCATTGCCTCGACATCTGTTTCTTTCGGGCCTACGAGGACGGCCAGCCGGCCCGGGTTGAGCACTTTCTCCCCTGGGCCGCTGAGGATGTCGCCCCCGCTGATCTCGTCTTCGTAGCGGGCCACCCCGGCCACACCGATCGCGGCAAGACGCTGGCTGAGTTGACGGCGTTGCGGGATCGCCAGCTGCCCTTCAGTCTTGAGTGGCTCAACCGTCGCGAGGTCCTGTTGCGGGCTTTCTCCGAGGAAGGCCGCGTCGAGGCCCAGCAGGCAACGCACGATCTGTTCGGCGTCCAGAACAGCCGCAAGGCCCGAGGGGGACTGTTGGCAGCCCTGCTGCGGCCGCCGCTGTTTGCCCGGCTCGCGGCGGCTGAAAAAGAGCGGCGGGCAGCCTGGCAGGGCGCTGCGGCCGACTCGCCGTGGGCCCGGGTCGCGGCCGCCCAGCGGACGATCGATGCCGTCGCCCTCCGGTACAACCTGCTGGAAGGGGGCATGGCTTTCAGGTCGCAGTTTTTCCGCCACGCCCGCACCCTGCTGCGGGCGGCTGCCGAGTCGCCCAAGCCGGACGGTGAGCGGCTGCGGGAGTACCGCGATGCCGCCCGGCCGTCGCTCGAACTGCAACTGTTTTCCGCCGAGCCACTCGACGACGCCCTCGAGATCGCCAGCCTCGCCGACTCGCTGACTTTTCTGGCGGTCAAACTCGGCGTCGATGACCCGCTGGTGCAGCAGGTGCTCGCCGGCCGGTCGCCGGCGGAGCGGGCGGCCGAATTGATAGCTGGCACGACCCTCGGCCGCCGCCGGGAGACCTCCGGGGGCGGGCGGCCGGACAATCGGCGCGAGCTTTATGACGGCGGCGGCGCGGCCGTCGACGCCAGTGACGACACGATGCTCGCCCTGGCGAAACTCGTCGATGCCGAGTCGCGGCGGCTGCGGACGATCGTCGCTGAGGCGCGTGAGACCAAGAAACAGGCCCACACCGAATTGAGCCGGCTGCGGCTGGAACGGGCGGCTGGCCCGATCGCTCCCGACGCCACCTTCACGCTGCGGCTCGCCTACGGCACGGTGCAGGGCGTGGCCGAGCGGGCGGGGGGTGGGATGCTGCCCGCCTCGACGACCTTCGGCGATCTCTTCGCCAAGGCCGATCGCGAGCAGGGGCGGCCGCCGTTTCAACTGCCCGACTCGTGGCTGGAGGCTCGCCAGCGGCTGGCAACCGCGGCGGCGCTGCAGACGCCGCTGAACTTTGTGTCGACGGCCGACATCATCGGCGGCAACTCGGGCAGTCCGGTGGTCAATCGGCAGGGAGAACTCGTCGGTGTCATCTTCGACGGCAACGAGGACTCGCTGGTGCTCGACGTCGCGTACGACGCCGACCGGGCCCGGGCGATCGCCGTCTCCGCCGGAGGCATCGCAGCGGCGGTCGAGCAGGTCTATCAGGCGGAGGGACTTCTGGCCGAACTCGGCCTCGACGGGTCTGGATGGACGTCGCTGTTTGATGGCACGACCCTCGGCGGCTGGAAGCCGAGTGGCTTCGGGACCGACGGCCCGGTCACGGTCGAGCGGGGCGAGATCGCCATCGGCATGGGCGACCCGCTCAGCGGTGTCACCTGGCAGCGGGAGTTTCCCACCGACTGTTATGAGATCGCCTTGGAGGCCCAGCGGGCCGACGGCTTCGACTTCTTTTGCGGGCTCACCTTTCCGGTCGGCAAGGACTGCTGCAGCCTGATCCTCGGCGGCTGGGGAGGCGGGCTCGTCGGGCTGTCCTCCATCGACGGTGCCGACGCGTCGGAGAATGGCACCACGCAGTATCAGGAGTTTGAGACGGGCCGCTGGTACGACGTCCGCGTGCGGGTCACCCCCGAGACAATCACCTGCCTGCTCGACGGTGAAGAGATCATCTCCCAGCCCCGCGCCGGCCGCGAGATCTCAATTCGCAGCGAGATGTTCCTCTGCAAGCCTCTCGGGGTGGCGACGTATGCCACCGCCGGTCGGCTGCGGAAGCTCCGCTACCGCCGGCTGCAAGGGAAGGCGGCCGACCCTGCCACCGACAAGCCTGCGACCGGCGAACGAGGAAGCGATGACTGACCGCGGCCGCCGCCGCCGGATGGCGGCCGAAGCGGCCCGCCGGCTGGCCCAGGGCGGTGACATCAGACGGGCCCGTATCGCCGCCGCCCGGAGCATCTCCCGCGACTGGGTTCCGGAGGACCAACTGCCCTCCGCGGCGGAGATCGGCCAAGAGATCGCCCGCCAGCGGCTGTCGGCTGAGCCCGACCCGGCAGGCGGGCTCGGCCCGCTGATCGGCGACCGCCTCGACAGGCTCGCCGCCCTGCTGCGGCCTGCGGCGGTGGTGCGGCTCGATCCCGCTGTGCACGCGGCCGCGACGCTACTCGATGCCAGCCTCGTCGCCTTCGCGTGCGTCGAGCGGCAGCGGCCCTATGACGAAGAACTGCTCACTGCTGCCCTGCTTGCCGACGCGGGAAAGCTGCTCGATCGCCGCGATCCCGTCGCCGCCATCCTGGCGGCGGCGACTGAGCTGATCACCGAAAGGACCGCCTGGCTGATCGAGCATCGAGATGCGGCGGTCGCCTACGAGTCTGGTGAGTTGGGGCACCGAGCCCGGCAGCGGCTCGTCGCCCACCCCGACTTCGACGCGGTCCTGCTGCTGGCTGAGGCATCGCGAGAGTCGTTGCGGGAGCGGTTTGCCGAACTGACCCTCGACGAGGCGGTGGCGGTGCTGCGGCAGCTCGCCGCGGAGTGATCGGACGGGAAATCGCTCAGGCCGGGGGGCGACTGCGTCACTCCGGCGGCTGGTCGCCGAGGGCGGCCCGGACCCCTTCGCGGGCCTCCCGCCAGCGGGACTTCACGGTCCGGACCGAACAGTTGAGCAGATTGGCGATCGACTGCTGGTCGGCGCCGAGGTACCAGACCAGTTGAAAGACCTCCCGCTGTTCGGCCGGCAAATTCTCAATCGCCTCGTGGAACAGGCTCCAGCGGTCGATCGAGGTCCCGGAGTCGGTCGGCGCAGCTGCCGGATGGCGGCTGCTCGACTGGTCTTCCAGGGGAAAAGAGCCGGTGGCGTGGTTGCGGCTGAATGACATCGGCCCGGAATGGTGCCGGGCCAGATCGATCAGCTCGCGGTGGATCTGGGTGGCCGCCAAGGCGAGCACGTCCCGCGGCGCAGCGATCGAGACCTCCCCCAGACAGCGGTAGAGTCGCAGGGCGGCATTCTGGAACACATCGTCGGTGTCTTCCCAGCGGCGGACCACCGGGAATCGGTTGAGCATCCGGTGGGCAAGAAGCCGGAGCCGCTCGCTGCAGAGCTCAAGAATGCGGTCGCGAGCGGTGTCGTCCCCCGCAGCAAGGTCGCGGAGGCAGTCTGCCACGGTCGGAGGAAGCGGCGGGTCATCCATCATCGAGCTGGGGTGCTGTGCTGCATTCAGATCGCCTGCCCAAGCCGCAGCGTAGCAGAACCTAGCAGCCGCCGAGCGGTCGCCGCCTTCCGGCTCACCGATCAGCGGGGCCGACTTTTTTTTGCCCCTCGGCTGCATCGCGCTCGCTGTTCTTAATAGAGCGGGGATTGCGAGCTGACCGCCGTGGCGGCTCCGGCGGAGCCCGGAGCCCGGCGGCCGGGCAAGCAAACGGCTATTTCGATGTTTTTGCGGCAAAGTTGAGGGATTCCATGCGGTTGCACCAGCCTGGCTCACAATCGGACCGGTCCCAGCCCCTCCCCCAGGTAGCGGTGCCCCCGGGCGACTGGGAGACCATCGCGGCGTCGCTCGCCGAACTCGGTCTGCAGCCCGCGGTTGAGCGGGCCCCGCCCCCTGCGGTGGTCGTCTTGGCTGCCCAGCTGAAGCTGCGGTACTGGCGGCGGCAATTGCCCTGCGGGCAATTCCATGAGGACTTCTGCCCCGAGCCTTCGGATGGTTGCCCGTTGGCCGCCTCAGAGCCGCGGGTCTTGGCCGCTCCCGCGGCTGCAACCGCCGGTGAAGGCCAGCCGAGTCTGGCGACGGCCGACATCCGCGAGCGGATCACCTCCATCAAGATCGCTCGCGACCGGCTGCTCGCCTACTCGTGCAGAGGGTTGGTCGACGCAGCAGCAGGCGACTGAAAGCGGAACCTGCTTGTCGTCATCCCTGCAAGTGCGGGGTACAACCGGGGGTATGGATCACTCCAGGAAAAAAGGCAGCGGTCCGCGGCCAGAAACGCTGACTGATGCCGAGGCAACCTTTGGGTTTGTCTCCGGAAGGATCAACGACCGCGAGGCGGGGGTCACCGACCTCCTGGCCGCCGGAACCGACCTCGGGGGCGTGACGATCCTGCATCTGCTCGCCAGCGGCGGGATGGGGCAGGTCTACGTAGCTGAGCAGCACGCCCCGCCGCGCAGGGTGGCGGTCAAGGTCGTTTCGACCGAGGTTGCGGAGCGGGTCGGTCGCTTGCTCGACGACGAGGCGACTCTGCTCGGGCAACTTGAGCATCCGCACATCGCCCGGGTCCACACGGTGGGCTGGTGGACCGTTGCGGGGAGCCGCTTGCCGTGGATCATGATGGAGCTCGTCAGGGACGGGCGAGCCATCACCGCCTGGGCGAAGGATGCAGATCTGTCGGTCGACCGGCGGGTCGCCCTGGTCGGCGCTGCGGCGGCTGCCGTTGCCGCCGCCCACGCCAAGGGGGTGCTGCATCTCGATCTGAAGCCGGCAAACATTCTGGTCGATCGCGACGGCGTCGTGAAACTGATCGACTTTGGCATCGGACGCCGCGTCGGCGGCGGCGACATGGGCGACCGTCGACCGGCGGCCGTCGTCGGCACACCCGCGTCGATGAGTCCCGAGCAGTTCACTGGCCGGGCCGATCTGATCGATGCCCGGAGCGACATCTATGGCCTCGGTCGAGTGCTGTACGAACTGGTCGCCGGCCACCCGCCTGCCGATCGCCCGGCAGGCACGGGCCGCGGGCGGCTGCTCGCCGTCGCTCACGGTTCCGCGAACCCGCCGGCGACCGACGCCGCCCCAGGTCATCCTGCCGTTGCCGAAGGCCTGCGGCGTCAGGTCGCACAGGCCGCCCGCCAATCAGGCTGCGGCCGGTTCGCCGCGGCCGATCTTGCAGCAATCGTCTCCCGCTGCCTCGCGGTGCAGCCGGCCGACCGCTTTGCCACCGCTTGGGAGCTCACGGAAGAACTCGCCTGCTGGCAGTCGGGCAGGCCGCTGCGTTGTCGGCCGCCGGGGCCCCTGGAGCGAGCTGCCCGGCGCGTCGTGCGGCATCCAGTCGAGGCCGGTCTGGTCGGGCTGGTGCTGGTCATTGCGTTGGCGGCCGCGGTGGCGATCGTCCGGTTTTCACTCGCGAGCGACCGAGAGCGGCGGCGGGCCGAACAGGCTGCCGATGCGGCGCGGGTCAGCCTGGCAGCAGCCCTGCTGCGGCAGGCAGTTGCCGCCGGCAACCAGCACGAGGCCGAGACGGCCGGCCAGCTTCTGGCCGATCGCCAAGCGACGCTTGCGACCCTGACGACGCCGCCGGCCGCCGGTCTTCTGCCTCGGAGCGACGGTCTGGCCGTCCGCTGCCTGCGGGCTGGTCTCGACGAAGCGGCCGCCAGCTGGGCAAATCCGCAGGGAGCGGTGACGGCGGTCGCTGCGGCAGCCGAGGGCGGTCGGGTTGTCGTCGGCGACGCGTCCGGCCGGGCGACCGTGTTGTCGCTGCCCGCGTTCGGCTTCGAGGAGACGGCTGCCTTTGACACCGGGGTCGGTCGCGTCTGGGCCGTTGCTGTCTCACGAGCTGGCGACCGGGCGGCGGTGGCCGGCGACAGCGGGGAAATTCAACTGCTCAGGATCGACGAGCCCAGCAGCGGAAAACGTCTTCGAAGGGCCGGAGGAAGAATCTACGCGGTAGCGTTCTCACCTGACGGCAGCCGCCTCGTCAGCGGCGGGCGGGATGGTCGCGTCCGGCTCTGGAATCTCGAACGCGGAGAGGTTGAGCGAGCCTTCGGGCCTGTTTCTTGCAGCATCTACGGCATCGCCGTCTCTCCCGATGGAGCGACGCTGGCCGCCGCGCTGCGCGACGGTACGGTCCAGCTTTGGAACCTGCCGACCGGGGAGCCGGCCGGCCGGCTCCAGGGCCATCAGGGGCGGGTGTTTTCTGTCGCCTTCTCACCCGACGGCCTGCTCCTGGCGTCGGCCTCGGAGGACCAGACAGTGCGGCTCTGGGACTGCACATCACTGCGGGAGCAACGCCGGTTTGACCATCCGGTGCGGGTCAATGCGGTGCAGTTCTGCGGGCGGGACCGGCTCGTGACAGCGGCCGGCGACCGGCTGTTGCGGTGCTGGCAGGTGGCCGGCCAGCGGCCGCCTCGGGAATTGGCCGGCCATGGCGGTAGCCTCTGGGCGGTGGCGACAGTCGACGGCACGGTCCTCACGGCATCTGCCGACGGGAGTGTCCGCCGCTGGAATGGCGGCGGCGATCCTCAGCCGCGGCTCGCGGTGCCGGCGGCCGTCAAGTGTCTGGCTCTCACCGAGGATGGCCGCCAGCTCGCCATTGGAACGGTCGCCGGCGGCGTGCGGATCTGCAACGCGGTCAGCGGCCGGCCGCTGGCGGAGGTCGACTTGGCTGCCGGACCGGTCAACGGTCTCTGCTGGCTGCCCGGCTCGCGGGCGGTGCTGGTGGCGGCCGGCGACGGGACAGTCAGCCGCTATCGCCTGACAGGTGCCGCCAAACCGCCCGCTGATGCCGATCTTGAATTGATCCTCGACCGACAGTTTCGCGGGCATCGCCGCCGGGTGTTCGCCGTGACGGCGACCGCCGACGGCGGCACGATCGCAACCGCAGGCGAAGACAAAACCGTCAGGATCTGGACGGCGGCGGCGGCGACCGAGATTGCCGAACTTGCCCACGCGGGCCGGGTCTTCACGGTCGCCTATTCAGTGTCGGGCCGACTGGCGAGCGGCTGCGAGGATGGGGTTGTTCGCGTCTTCAGCCCCGCGGGCCGGCTGCTGTACCGCGCCGGCGGCCACAAGGGGCAGGTCAACAGTGTCGGCTGGAATCCCCGGCCCCAACGGGATTGGGATCTGGCCTCGGCCGGAGCAGACGGGTTCATCAGGCTCTGGCGGCTGCCGCAAATCAGCCGCGACGCCAGCAAACCGGTGGACGCCGTTCTGGTCAGAACGCTCGCGGGGGCGAACGGCAAGATTTGGCAGCTCACCCCCTGTCGACGGGAACCGTTGCTGGTCGCCGCCACCGATACCGGCAGCGTGATCCTCTGGAACACGGACGAGCCCTCGCCGCTGGAGGTGCTCACCGGGCACGGCGACGCGGCCTGGGCGGTCGCCCTCGGCCCGGGTGAACAGTGGCTCGCCAGCGGCGGCTGGGATCGGGCAGTCCGGTTTTGGGGCATCCCGGCCCGCTCGTGGACCGGCTGGAACCGCGAGAAACCTGTCCGGGGGAGCCAGCGGCAGTCAACGAGAAAGACCGCGAAGCCGTCTTCGGCAGGGAGCTAACCGGCGGCGAGCACTTGGCCGAGGGTTTCTTGCAGCACGCTGCCGGACCGCTTGAGGGCCTGAACCTCCTTGGGCC
>CAZIQV010000050.1:0-9987 GCA_964541275.1 uncultured Chitinophagaceae bacterium
CCGGCTATCCCGATGGATGGTCACCGGCCGCCAGGAGGACAGCACTTCAGTGCCCCGGTAGTCAGGGATGATCGCCGTGCCCTCCGCTCCTTCATCGAGGGCCGAACGGACAGCCACGGTGTCGACCTTCACCTGCGGGTTGATGATGGTCGAATCGACCCCGAGTTGCTCGGTGAACCGGGACTCGCTACGAAACAGCCGATCGGCTGCCACCGCGTAGGTCTCGCCCGTCTCCCCCATGCCGGTCGTCTCCCTAATGATCGCTGTCATCCGATCGACTGGCAGTTGAAAGACGACCGCGCCGCGAACCTCCCGGCCGCTGAAGATCGGAGCGGCAATGAAGCTCGCCGGAGCCTGGTACGAGGGCAGATAGGCCTCAAAATCGGCGAAGGCGACAGCGTCGCGGCGACCGCTGCTGATCGCTTCCTGGAAGGCCCGGGCGAAGTTGGTCCCGGAGAACGAGCCGGTCTTCAGGGAGGTGCCGAAGTCGAGCTCCTTGAACACCGAATAAACGATGGTGCCGGTCTCGGCGTCGACAAGAAAGAAGTCGTAGATTCCCAGCCGCTTGAGAAAATTGCGAAAGATCGGATGGTAAAGCGCGTGCGCCGCGGAGTAGGCCGACCCGTCGTCTGCCCCATTGAGCAGCTCTTTCGATCCGAGCGGGTTCTCGTTTCGACGGATGTAGAGATACTGCAAATAGGCCGCCTGGTCGGGGAGGTTTTCCAGAAACGCCGAGGTCGGGGGCTCATTCCCGGTCTGCTGCTGAAACTCACCGGCAAACTCACCGGTGTAGTAAGTTGCCAGATCCTTTCGCGCCTCGGCGATCGCCCCGGCATCGAGTGTTTCGTCCGCCAGGATCTCGCCATACCCCGTGGTGAACGCCTCAAGTGCCTCAAGGGTCATGCGGTTGTCGGCGGTGATTCGCAGCTGCTCCTCCATCGAGTCGAAGTACCGCGACACAGCCTTGGCGGTGATCGCGTTGACCGTCTGAAGCTGCTGCTCGGCCTGTCGTTCGATTGCCGCAGCCGCCGACTGGTAGGTGGCGAAACCCATCACTGCCAGCGGAAGCAGCGAGACCGCCAGCAGCGCCAGCAGCAGGCGGTTGCCGAGGAGTCCTCGAATGCCGCTGGCAGCACGTCCTGCAGTCGCCCGGGCGTCGGGATCGGAACTGGCTGCGGGATCGGTGTCGAAATTGGTGTTGAAGTCGGACATCAGACATCCTTCGGTGGCGACCGGAGTACAAGGAATGGGTTGTTCACCCCACCGACAGCCCGCGAACACGAGTGACGATCAGGCTTTGCAAAAGTCGTTCGGGATCGAGGAAATGAACCAGCCCGTCTGGCTTGGAAAGCAGCCCGACGACAGCATCGAGGGCCGGGCCGGAACGGCTCCCGGAGGGAGCTTCAATCGCCGCCGGGTCAAAGCTGACGACATCAAGAAGGTCATCGACCAGCAGGCTGTACCATTCGCCGCGAAGGTCGATCACCAGATTGATACGGGGCTGCTCAACCTCAGCGGTTTCAAACCCGAGCCGGAGCCGCATGTCGATTACCGGCACAATCCGTCCCCGGAGATTGAGCAGCCCGGCAATGGCCGGCGCCGCCAGCGGGACTCGGTTGACGGCGGTTGCCCGAAGCACCTCGGCGACATTCGCCGCATCGATGGCAAAGCAGCGGTCAGCGACGAGAAAACTGCACCAGCGGAAGCTGGGGCTTCCGGATGACGGGCCGTCTGGTGGGAGGGAAAGGGTCATGCTGTCTCAACGGGGCTGGCGGTCTACGGTGCGGTAGCGTGGCTGGCCCAACGGGCAGCGGCGGGGACATCGATCACTTCGGTGGCGGTGCCCCCGACGAGCAGGGTGCCGAGCAGACCCCGCCCGCCGATGCCTGTTTGCAGCGGGCTTTCTGCCCGGTCGACATCGATGATTCGGCTCACCGAGAGGGCATCGCCGCCGACATCGGCGGTGAGAATAACGCCGACGAGGTGACCGTCGGGGACGGCCGGCGGGGCGGTCGGTGCACCGCGGAGAACGTCGGGGTCGATCAGCCTCGTCAACCAGCTGCCCCGCCGCACGAACTGGCGGTCACCCGCGTCGTTCAACTGGTCGTGCCGGAACGTCTCGAGTCGCTCGACATGCTCCAGCGGCACCGCGATCCGGCGGCCCCGGTGGGTTTCGCAGACGAGATACCGGGCAGTCTCCGTCGTCGCTTGGTCGTCTTCCTCCGGCAACACCGGCCGCTGGTCGGTCACAGAAGCCCGCGCCGGAATGTCGGCCGCCATCGCCAGCCCCCGGAGATCGAGGATCAGCACGACCCCGCCATCCCCCATGACCGTCGCCCCGGAATAGAGTCCCATCGGGGCGAGCAGGCCGCCGATCGGCTTGACCACGATGATCCAGAGACTGGTTGTCTCTCCGGCGGTGGTGCGGTTGCCGTCGGTCGTCGTCACGGCATCGACGACCAGGCCGAATTCGTGGTTGTCGACCTTGACGATCACGACCGTGCCGCTGGTCGGCCGGTCGGTCCACTCTCGGAGCCCTAGCCAGCGATCCATGAAGACCACCGGGATCAGCCGATCCCGCAGCCGCAGCACCGGCGCGCCGGCGAGCCCGGCGATCGTGTGGGTGCCATCCGCGGCCCGCAGGGCCACCAGTTCCTGCACGTAGGGCTGCGGGATTGCCAGCCGTTCCCCGCCGCTGGTGACAACGAGAGCCGGGATGATCGCGAGTGTCAACGGCACCCGAACCCGCACGATGGTGCCGACCCCGGGCTGGCTGTTGATGTCGACGGTTCCACCGATCGATTCGATGTTGGTCCTCACGACATCCATGCCGACACCCCGGCCCGAGATGTCGGTGATCGCCTGGGCGGTCGAGAAGCCGGGCTGGAAGATGAACTGGAAAATCCGTTCGGCCGACATCGTCGCCGCGTCCTCAGCCGTCACCAGCCCGCGGAGGATTGCCTTGTCCCGCACCGCCTCGACAGCGATCCCGCCGCCGTCGTCTTCAACCTCGATCGTCACCTGGCCGCTTTCGTGGAATGCCCGCAGCGAAAGCCGTCCGCAGGTCGGCTTGCCCGCAGCCTTGCGGGTGTCGGCGGACTCAATGCCGTGATCGATGGCGTTGCGGATCAGGTGGGTGAGCGGGTCGCGGATTTTTTCGATCAGGGTCCGGTCGAGTTCGGTGTCGGCGCCGTCGAGATGCAGCTCAACCTGCCTGCCGCAGGTATTGGCAAGGTCTCGGACGATTCGGGGAAATTTGCTAAACAGCTGATCGATCGGGGCCATTCGGGTTTTCATGGCCGCCTCCTGCAGTTCGCCGGTCACGGCGTGGACGCGGTTGATCGCCCCGACCAGCGTCGGATCGTCGGCCGCGGCGGTCCGCAGCTGATTCCGGGCGAGGACCAGTTCGCCGACGAGGTCGACGATCGTGTCGAGCAGGCTGACATCGACCCGGATGGTGGGATCGAGCACCGGGCCAGACCGGCTTAAGGGCGACGGCGACCCGAAACTGGTCGCCGGAGTTTCGGTGGCGGGTGCAGGCCGGGGCGATGCCGCGACGGCAGGCTGCGGCTCGGTCGCAGCGGCAGCCTCCAACGGCTGCCCGGGAACCGACTCATCTGCCACCTCAGGCGGCTCTTCGACAACCGGTTCAGCGGCCGCAGCCCCTCCGGCCGCTTCAGCCTCGGCCGCCTCGCCAATCGGTTCTGCGGCTGCCGAGAGGACGCCGGCAGCAGCCGCGTCGAGCCGCTGGCAGAGACCGCTGAAATCGTCGTCGCCCTCGCCGCCGGCGGTCTCGATGGCCGCCAGGACGGTACGGATCGCGTCGACCAATTCCAGCAGCAGCGAGGCCAGAGCGTCGTTGAAGACGAGTTCGCCATCCCGAAGTCGCCCGAGCAGATGCTCGCCGTGGTGGGAGATCGTGCTGAGCTTCGTAAAGCCGAAGAAGCCGCAGGTCCCCTTGATCGTGTGGACCGTGCGGAAGATGCTCGCCAGCCGGTCGGGGTTCCGTGGATCGGCCTCGAGGGCGACGAGATCCTGTTCGAGCTGGTCGAGATTCTCGGCCGCTTCGATCAGAAATTCACCGATGAACTCGTCGTTGTCGGCCATGGTCGGTGGGAACTGCCCGGGCCGGTTGGCCTTCCGGGAACAGGCTCGGAGGTTTGTCTGGGCGGGGACGCTTCCCCATCCATCAACCCTACCCCGCCGGCCGCACCGTTTGCCCAGATGCCAAGATTTTCGCCAGCGACCTCGCTCGGCCTCGTCGGCACAACCGCTGCAATCGACCCGACCGTCCTGCCAGCCGGCTGGCAGGACACAGCGAGAGCTAGAGCAGCCTCGCCCGCCTGAGCACAAGGGTGAGCGTCACCGTGATGATCGCCGAAACGATCCAGAACATTTTGTAACCATGCACCCACTCGGTTTCGGGCATCACTTCAAAGTTCATCCCGTAGACACCGCAGAGAAAGGTGAGCGGCAGAAAGATCGTGCTGACCACCGCCAGCCGATTCATCGTCATGTTGGTGCGGTGGGTCATCACGGTCAGCGAGAAGTTCATCGCGCTTTCGAGAATCTCCCGGTTGGCTGTGATATCGGCAAGCAGCCGTTCGAGCGTGTCGATCATCTTGGCGAGAAACTCGAGGGTTGCCTCGCTGATCAGCGTCGTCTTGCGGGCGACGAGTTCTTCCAGCACCCGGCGGGCCGGCAGCACCCGTTTCCGCAGGGCGAGCAGCCGGCTGGAAACATCGGCCAGATGAGTCAGCGTCGCCTCGTCGGCCGAACGCCGCAGGGCCAGCCGGATGGTCTCGACTTCCTCATCGAGCCGGCCCTGCACCGAGAGGAACTGATCGACCTGCTTGTCCCAAAACTCGTAGACCAGAAAGCTCGGCGTGGCGGCATGCCGCTCGAAATCGCCGACGTAATCCCGGCGGACCGCTTCGAGCACCCCGCAGCGGCCGCGGTGAAAGGTCGCCAGCAAACCTGGAGTGATGACGATCTGCAACGTCTCGCTGACGATGCCGCCCGGTGCATCGCGGGCTCCGGCCAAGCGAATGTGGATCGCCCCGTCGGTGCGGGCAAGGCTGGAGACGAGCTGATCCTCGGCAGGTTCATCGCCACGATCAGCCTCCAGAAACTGCCTGACCGGCGGCTGACCGACCAGGCCCTCCGGAAGCAGCTCGATCAGGTCCCCAGCCCCGATTGCCGCCCGGTCAGCATCGAGCCAGACAAAGCGACCGGCGGCAATCGCAGCCGGAATCTCAGCAGGTTTTACCGGCCCCCGAGTGCGGTCGCGGAAATCGAGAAACTCGGCGTGGATGGCAGGATGGGAAGACATGGCTGACCGGAGCGCTGGGGTAGGGGCGGTCGCAATCATCGGCTGATTCCTCGGCAGCGGTTGGCATTCGCGGAGGAATACCATGCCGGAGGCAGGCGGCGCAAGTTCAATCAGACCATTTTCAGCGGCCGGCTCCCGAGACGATGCAGCGGCCAAATTGCTGTCCCGCCCGCGGTGCCGGGTTCGCTATCGTCCCGCCGTCACGCCCCGACTGTAGCAGACAAGGGAGCCGGTCTGCCGCCGCCCGAAAACAGCAACCGGCACTACCGAGAACCTCCAGTGCGCTCCGGGGGTGCCCCTCGATCGACTGACTCAGCGCCGCCCCCGTCGCAGCCACGAGCCGGGGGTGGCGTGTTCCGCCGACAACGAGACGAAAACGATGCCAGTCACGCCCGATCTCCGCCGAACCGCCGCGATGAAACGGCCACCGATCCCACAGCTGATGCAGCAGCCTTCGCCACCGGCTGCCGCAGAGAAGTGGGCCGGCTATGACGCGGTGGTTCTGCTGGTCAGCCTGATCACCATCGGGATGCTCGCCATCGGTGTCGTCGTCGAACTGTCCCCGACCACCCGATCGCTGCTCGCCTACGTCGACCTCGTCGTCTGCGGCATCTTTCTGATCGACTTCGTCGTCAGTCTCTCGCGCAGCCCGAATCGCTGGCAGTACCTGCTGACCTGGGGCTGGATCGATCTGCTCTCGGCGATTCCGGTGTTCGATCCTTTGCGCTGGGGACGGGCGGCCCGCATCGTGAGAATCCTCCGGGTGATCCGGGGCATCAAGGCGGCCCGGTTTCTGGCGGCGATCATCTTCAGGAATCGGGCCCGCAACGCCCTGCTCGGCGGCAGCTTTGTGGCAGTTGTCGTCGTCTTTCTCAGCAGCTTCGCGATCCTTCAATTCGAGTCGCCAAACGGGGGCAACATCACCTCGGCGGAGGAGGCGGTCTGGTGGGCCATCTGCACGGTGACGACGGTGGGCTACGGCGATCTCTACCCGGTGACCTGGGAAGGTCGGGTTGTCGCTTTCATCCTGATGGTCACCGGTGCCAGTTCCTTCGGGGCCCTCTCCGGTCTGATCGCGAGCAGCTTCGTGCAATCGGAAGGCGACCATCAGGACGAATTGCGGGACCTGACCGCCGAGGTCGCCACTCTCCGTCAACTGCTTGAGCAGCAGAGCCTCGCTGCCAGACCGTCGCCGGCAACGGAACAACTGGAACTGACCGCAGCCGGACAGCGGCTCAGTCCTCACCGTCAGGCGGCTTGAGCCGCGCGCCGCCCGGAGGACGGGCGACGGCAAGCCGGGCAGGGCGATTCCCAAGCCGGGGCTTGTGGATCCGGCCCAACGCCGTGTAGAGATCGGGCTGGCGGGCCAGGCCGAAGAGCGAATGGGCGGCGATATAGGCGATCGAGATCTCAAGCAGACAGGTGTAAGTGCCGGTGATTTCTACCGCCATGATCGTGGCGGTAAGCGGCGCCCGAAACAGCCCGCCAATGCTCGCTGCCATGCCGGCGACAAGGCAGACGGCGTGAAAGTCGGCATCGACGCCGCCGGCAAGCAGGCCGTAGCCCTTGGAAAAGATCTGGCCGGCCAGCACGCCGAACAGGAGCGCCGGCACGATCAGGCCACCGGGGGCCCCCGTCGCGTAGCTGACTGCCGTCAGCGGAATTCGGGCCGCGAGGGCTGCCGCGGCGACCGTCAATGGCATCGAGTTTTCGATCGCCGCCTCAAACAGGGCATGGCCGATGCCGAGCGTCGCCGGCTGCCAGAGGAGGACAATCCCAAGCAGGCAGCCCCAGCAGCCGGTGATGGCAACCAGGCTGCGGGGACGGTCGGCGAACGCCTGAAACCGTCCCGCCACCGCCAGCAGGAACCGCTGAAAGACCAGCACGGCCGTTCCGGCCCAGAGGCCAACCAACGCGAAGGTCGGCAATTCATGCCATTCCCGAAAGCCGTCGAGGATCATCGGCAATTCCAGCACCGGCCCGTGGAACAGCCGGCAGACCCAGTCGGCGATGGCACAGGCGAGAATGGTCTCGAAGCAGTTGTGGGCGTGAAACGGCTGCTTGAGCATTTCGAATGAGAAAACGACGCCCGAGAGCGGGGCGTTGAAGGCGGCGGCCAGGCCGGCGGCGGCGCCGAGTTCGACCGCCCGGCGGCGGTAGTAGACGAGCTTCGGGCCGTAGTCCCGCAGCAACAGGGCCGACATCGCCCCAATTTGCACGCTCGGTCCTTCGCGTCCCAGCGGCATGCCTGAGGAAAGCCCGCAGAAACCGGCGAGAAACTTCACCCAGAGAATTCGGGCCGCCCGGCGGCCGCTCACGGTGCGGTGAGCCTCAAGCACCGCCGCAATCCCGCTGCCCTCCGCCTCAACCGCATACCGGTGGACCAGGAAGACCGCCGCAGCCGCCAGGAGCCCGCAGGCCAGCACCACGCCGACCTGCGCGAGCACCCCATGGTCGGTGGCCAGCATGGCCAGTTCCGCACGGGTCGCCTCTGCCAGATTCATCACCGCGTGGAAGGCGACGGCGATCAGACCGGCGGCAGCTCCGATCACCATGGTGCCGAACTGCTCCCGAAGCGGCGGCACGTCGGTCCGGGAGGGAAGGTGATATTCAGACATTCACGCTGCAGCAGCTCGGAGGGCAGGGCAGTGGGAGAGGCAGACGATCCGCTCGGCAGTGTAGCTGTCGAAGGAAAGAGCGATCGCGGGTTCCTTTCTGCGAATGCGGGTCAAGACGGGTCGGGGTGGGCTCCACCAAGCAAGGGCAGACTGAAAAGAAAGAGCCAGGCGCTCGGCAGTGGCGGCCGATCGCATGGCAAACGCTTGTTCAACGGGCTCGCCCGGCTGATCCCGTCGGGTCGGTGATCCGCCAGCGGCGGCCGATCGAAGCGTCTGTTGCTGGAGCATTTCCGTCAGTCGCGGTCCGGGAGCCGCTGGAAAATTCTCAGCGGCCGGCTGATATGCTCAATGGCATGAGTGTCCGCTGGCTATTGCTGATTGTGCCGATCGCCCTGACGCTGCGATTTTTCAACGCTGATCCTGCGCTGGTGTTTGTCAGCTCGCTCGCCGCCATCGTGCCAATCGTCGAGTTGATGGGGTCCGCCACCGAGCAGCTGGCCCGGCGGTTCGGCTCAGTGATCGGCGGCCTGCTCAACTCAACCCTCAGCAATGCCCCCGAGTTGATCATCGGGATCGTCGCCCTCTCAAACGGCCTCGGCCGGGTCGTCAAGGCATCGCTGACAGGCTCGATTCTTGTGAACCTGCTCGTCGGCCTCGGCTGTGCACTCGTCATCGGCGGCCTCCGCTTCGGCACGCGGCTGTTCGACCGGGACCGGCTGCGGACCACCGGGTTGATGCTCGTGATGTGCGGTTTCTGCTTCGTCGTGCCGGCGGTTTTTCGGATCGGCACCCCCGAAGGAACCCGCGACCTGTCACTGGAACTCTCGGTGATCCTGCTGGCTCTCTACGCTGGCAACGTGCTGGTCAACATCTTCGGCCACCAGGACGAAAGCCTGACGCCCGAAAGCGAGCCGAACGCCCTCCCTGCGGCTGCTATCGGCCGCAGTCTGCTGACGCTGGCTGTCAGCGGCGTGGTGCTCGCCCTCGTCAGCGACGCTCTCTCCGAGTCGCTCAGCCCAACCGCCAAGTCGTTCGGGCTTTCCGACACCTTCAGCGGTATCGTGCTGCTCGGCGGAGTCGGTGGCATCGGCGAGGTGCTCACCGCGATCCGCTTTGCCCGCCAGGGCAAGCAGGAACTCGTGATGGCGGCGACCGTCGGCTCGACCATTCAGATGGTGCTGCTGGTGGCACCGCTCCTGGTCTTCACCGGCGTGGCGTTGGGCGAGCCGATGAATCTCGCCTTCTCGGTTTTCGAGGTGGTGGCCATCGTGCTGGCGATCTTTGTCGCTCGCGAGGTCATGAATGCCGGCCAGGCGAACTGGATGGAGGGTCTGGTGCTGCTGGCGACTTACAGCATTCTGGCAATCGGCTTCTATCACCTGCCCGATGGAGTCATGGCCCGCGACCGCATGGCGGCCGAAGGTGGCGAGGTGCCGCCGATGCTTGATCCGACCCCCGCCCCCGCGGAGTCGCCCTGACGCCGACCACGGTGTCTGCTCAATCCGAGGAGAGCGTGAGGGCGTTTTCAATCAGGCCGATGTGAGAGTAGGCCTGCGGGTGATTGCCGAGGGTTCGCCGCAGCAGCGGGTCGTACTGCTCAGGCAGCAATTCCTCCGGACCGGCAAGTTCCAGCATCGACTCAAAGAGCGCTTCGGCGTCATCCCGACGGCCCGCCTTGAAAAGGGCGTCGACGAGCCAGCTGGCGCAGATAAAAAAGCCGCCCTCGCGGCCGGGCAGGCCATCGTCGGCCAGGTACCGGAAGACGGTCGGGCCCATCCGCAACCGCTTTTCGATCGCGTCGACCGTCGCCAGAAATCGCGGGTCGGTGCAGTCGACCAGCCCGCTGAGCCCGATCATCAGCGAGGCGGCGTCGAGATCATCGCCACCGTAGGCAGCGGTGTAGGCGTCGGCCGTGGGGTGCCAGGCATGTTCGAGCACATCGGTGGCGATCGCCTGCCGCAGTTGCTCCCAGGCCGGCCGCCCCCGGTCGAGAAACCGCTCGGAAATCCGGATACCCCGATCGACCGCCAGCCAGCA